>JAGXTA010000179.1 GCA_018333535.1 Deltaproteobacteria bacterium
GTAAAGAACCCCGCAGCAGAGCTGCGGGGCATTAAAATCAAAACTCAACTGCTCGTGGTGCTGATACTTTATGTTTCAACCTATGACATCTGAGGTTACCTTGTCCCCAACAGACCGAACAAAATACCCATCACCCCAAAAATCTCCTCCCCAAAACTGCAAGACTTGTTCGTTTTATCAGGCTCATATCCAACTTATACCATGTTTTATCGCTTCGCGAACCTGTTTTCATCCGCCCAGCAGAGCTGGGCGGTATTCAACAGGTATTTTTATAAAATTTTCATAAATTTCAACAAATGGCCTATCTTTTATTCGTCTATTCGTCCCTCAATTCCTTCCTACAAAAATCGCCTGTCCTCGTCTCAAGGACAAGCCCTACAACGTATTAATATTAATCACATAAAAATTTACATGGTGTTCAAAGGGACAAGAACTTCTCGTTTTGCCTTTTGGCGTCCGCAAATGATCTCTTCAACTGTTTTGTTGAACGTCAGGAAGCCTGTCGGGTCCGAGGAGGAAATTGACCCGTTCGACGGCGCCAAGCCCCGCCTTTGAAGGCGTGGCAGAGAAGCGCCGCTCAGGGTCAACCCTGAGCCCCTCGGCCGGAGCTCGGGTCGAAGGCAAGCCACAGCCTTCAGGCTGGAGAGCCGAAGGGTTGACTCCTCTTGCAGTCTGGACTATTCTGATGTTAATTTCACCTCAAAGATGGAAAGATTGATCAAAGAATTCAATATTACATTGGAGTAGCATGAAGCATTATCCAATCCCCTGCGGGAAAAAGATGATCGGTTTAAATATCCCCGATGGTGTTTCGGTGCAGTGGGTGCAATCTCACGGGATGGCACCTGTTCCGGATGTGAAAAGTGCGGTCGAGGATGCTCTTCATCATCCCATCCATTCCGCGCAACTTCGTGACTTGGTGAAACCTGGCCAGACCGTTGCGCTCATCGTTACCGATATCACGCGTCAGCTCCCCGAAGAGACGATCGTGCCCCTTCTTCTTGAGGAACTGAAGCAAGGGGGGATCAGAAAAGAGGATATCACCGCTATTGTGGCCACTGGAACTCACCGTCCAAATACTCCTGAAGAGCTGCGAGAGAAGTTTGGAAAGATCGTGGATGAAATCTCTTTCATCAATCACAATTCATATAATAAGGAAGAGCTTGTCTCTCTTGGAACGACAAAAAGCGGTATTCCGCTGCTCTTCAACCGTACCGTGGCACAGGCAGACATCCGGATCTCCACAGGAGTGATTGAAACCCACCTCTTCGCCGGCTATAGCGGCGGGGTGAAGAGCATTGCCGTTGGAGTCGCTGGCGATGAAACGATTGCTGCAACCCATAATTATCAGATGCTCCAACAGACCCGGCTCGGTGTGATTGAAGAAAATGAGTTCCGGAAATTCCTCACCGAAGCAACTCATCGGCTGGGACTCCATTTCATAGTCAATGTGGTTCAGACGGGAAAGAAGGAAGTGGTGAAAGTAGTTGCAGGAGATCCGGTTGAAGCCTTTCATGAAGGGGTGAAGGCTGCCCGTCAACTCTTCGAGGTGGACATTAGAGAGCCCGGAGAGATTGTGGTGAGCGGGGTCAGTCATCCGAAGTCTCTCGACCTCTATCAGGCCACGCGTGCTGGCAATGTGGTCGTCTTCGGCTCCCAGTCGGTGGTTACAAAGGGCGGCGTCATTCTCATCCCTGCCCCCTGTGAGGATGGCTGCGGACATCCCGGATACTGTGATATCATGAAGAAAGCTCAGGATGTGGATGACATCATCGCCATCTCCCGCGAGGAAGGTTTTGCTCCAGGAGAACAAAAGGCCCTCATTCTGGCACGGATTCTAAAACAGGCAAGGATCGTTATGACAGACTGTCTCCTCCCTGAGGAGACGTTGAAAGAATTATACCTTGAATCAGTCCCCACTCTTCAGGATGGACTGGATCGAGAGCTGAGGAAGAATCCAAAAGCAAGAGTGGTTTTGATCCCGGATGGGCTATTAACGCTTCCGATTGTTAAAAGATAAATTGAACTGACATAAGCATTGGAAAATCTCCCCTTCCCCCTCTTTGCCAAAGAGGGGAATTTTACCTCCCTTTGGTAATCTTTTTCCTGTCAAAGACAGGCAAAGGGAGGTGAGGAGGGATTTTATAAAAAAGTGTCTTTATTATTATGAGAATGCTAATAAGGCTAAGGATAAGGATAAGGATAAGTTTCTCTTTACCCTCTCCCTCAATCTCAACCTTAACCTCAACCTTAACCTTTATAACTGGAGGTAGCTATGAATTTTCAACCCAAGGGCATCATTCCAGCGATGGTCACTCCGATCACCAAGGAGGGTAGGATCAATGAGTCAGCCCTGCGGAAACTGACCAACTATCTGATCGAAGGAGGCGTTCATGGCCTCTTCCCTGTCGGAAGTCAGGGTGAGTTCTATGCCCTCACCTTTGAGGAAAAGAAAAGGATCATCGAGGTCGTTGTCGATGAGACCAGAGGCCGGGTTCCGGTTTATGCAGGAACAGGTGCCATCACGACCCGCGAGGCCATTGCCCTGACGCAGATGGCAGAGGCCGCCGGAGTCAGCGCTGTTTCTGTGGTCACCCCCTATTTCATCAAACCCAATGATTCGGAGCTGATGGAATTCTTCACGGCTGTTGCAAAGGCCACACGGTTACCGGTCCTTCTCTATAACAATGTTGGCCGTACGGGAGTAAACATTTCAGCTGATTTTGTCGTCCGGGCCTCGCAGGTCGATAACATCGTCGGCATTAAAGATTCCTCCGGAGATCTTTCGCTCACAGCTGAATATATCCGGAGAACGGACGAAAGATTTTCTGTTCTGGCTGGCAGGGACACCCTGATCTATGGAACGCTCTGTTACGGAGGCAAAGGGGCTATTGCCGCCACAGCCAATGTAGCGCCCAAAGTGATCGTTGAAATTTATGAGGCTTTTAAAGCAGGGGATATGAAACGCTCCCTCGAAGCGCAGTTTCGTCTGGCTCCCCTGCGATTAGCTTTCGATTTGGGAACTTTTCCCGTGGTAATTAAGGAAGCATTGAATCTCATTGGAATTGATGCAGGAGTCGGAATACCCCCGGTCGGAGGAATCTCCCCCAAGGCGAAAGAGGAATTAAAAGAGGTTCTGAAAAACATGGGACTACTCAGATGAATCACAATGTCAAATGTCAAAGATCAAAGTTCAAATGAAATCCAAAGCCCAAATGACAAAAAGGAATATTTGACATTTAGAAATTTGTCATTGATTTGACATTTGAACTTTGGCATTTGGATTTAGGTTAGGAGGAACTATGGTCTGGTCTGGTTTAAGAAAAAAGGTGTTGGCAGGAGAGTGTGTTTATGGGACGATGATCCGGCAGGCGCGGGACCCGGGAGCGCCGGTCATTTTTGCCTCGGTGGGCTACGACTTTGTTCTCATCGATATGGAGCATGGTAACTACAACATGGAAACCATAGCGGATCTGATTCGCGGATCCAAGTCTGCAGGCATTGCCCCGGTCATCCGGGTTCCTCATTTAGAAACCTTCTTCATCTCAAGGGTCCTCGATGCCGGCGCAGAAGGTATCATGGTTCCCATGACCTCCACAAAAGAACAGGCCGAGGCTATTGCCCGTTACAGCAAATATACGCCGATCGGACAGAGAGGATTTGGCACCCAGACCGGTCAAACAGACTACAAACCTCTGAAAGCCCTTGAGTTTATGAAAGAGGCAAATGAACATACCCTGATCATTGCCCAGATTGAAACCCGGGGAGCGATTGAGAATATCGATGCGATCCTCGCTACGGAGGGGATCGATGTCGGCTTGATCGGTCCGAATGACCTCTCCATCTCCCTCGATGTCCCGGATCAGATGGGTTCGGAGATTTTGACACAGGCCATTGACAAGGTGGTTGAGGCGGCAAAAAAGAGAGGGAAAGCCTCAGGCATTCACATCGGAAATACCGAACTTGTCAGGAAATGGCGAGCAAAGGGAATGACGGTTCTGGCTTGCTCCACGGATATCGGCTTTATGTACAACGCCTCAAAGTCAACGCTCGAGGAGATGAAACGCCCCTGAAACAAAAGGTCATAGTCGAACGGTTAAGGTTAAGAGGCCCGTTTCGTGAAAAGGTTATGTTGATCGAATTGAAATCCTTATCATCACTATTAACGCTAAACAATACGGGCTTCGTAACCGTAACCTATGAACTTGATTAATTTTCATTTTTACCTACCCGAATCCCATTTCATAACTCTCCTTTCTGCAAATACCACTTGACCTAATATAGCAAATACGCTATAATCCATCCGTGGGTTGGATGATCACTTACTACAGCCAGTCTCTGCAGGAGGAAATTCTTGCAAGGCCCGCTGGTTTTCTTGGTCGGTACCTTCGATATTCTGACCGCATGGAGGTATACGGACCGGATCTGGGTATGCCGCACACCCGGGCCATGGGTGAAGGAGATCAAAAATGCTTACACACAAAGAACTTAAGGCTCGCGCCCTTGCACGGACAGACGTAAGAGCTGAATACGACCAGCTCGGCGAAGAGTTCGCTTTTCTCGATGAGTTTCTCAAGGCTCGTGCTGCTGCAGGCGTTACCCAGGCTGAAATTGCCGAACGCATCGGCACAACGCAATCAGCCATTGCTCGGCTGGAATCTGACAGAGGAAAGCATTCTCCCTCTTTTGCCACATTGCAAAAGTACGCTCACGCCCTCGGCTGCCGCCTGGAGTTACGGCTATTCAAAGAAATAAAAGTTCAAAAAGGTGGAGGTCGAACCATTCGCTCAACTCGGATCGCCAAAAAGCAGGCGGCCGGTTAGCTCCGCCATTGGAAGTGTAGATTAATCTCACAAATCGACACCGCCTTACAAAGGAGAAAGTGATGAGGAAGATTCAAAGATCAGGATCCATCCTAATCTTCTTGATGGTGCTGGGTTTTTCCATAGCAGGCCATGCACAGACCCGAGTGCCTGATGTGCATTTTGATCCAACCCCATGGGATGTAGTGGAAGCCATGCTCAACAAGGCGGGGGTGAATCAAGACGATGTGGTGTATGATCTCGGGTGCGGGGATGGACGCTTTGTAATTTTAGCCGCAAAAAATTTTGGCGCCCGGGGTGTCGGGGTCGATATTGACCCTGTCCGCATCAAAGAGAGCAAAGAAAATGCACAAAAAGCAAAAGTGGCTGACCGAACAACGTTTATTGAGGGAGACCTCTTCAAAGCGGATATTCGTGAAGCAACCGTGGTCACCCTCTATCTCCTTAACGATTTAAACTACCAACTTCGGCAAAAGCTTTTTCGTGAACTCAAACCCGGAACCCGGATCGTTTCCTATACTTTTGATATGGCCGATTGGGAACCTGATGAGATGATGCAAATCCGTGACCGATTTTTTTACTATTGGGTCATCCCGGCGGATGTGAAAGGGATATGGCGCTTCAACATCGCATCCCTCGGAGGTGATCTGCAAGACCAGTTGACTCTAAATCAAAAATATCAGGAAGTTAGTGGAAAAATAATTGTTCAAGGCCGAGAATTTCACATTAGGGACCAACGGCTGAAAGGCAATCAGGTGAGTTTCGGGATAAGGTATAATGTTGAAGGACAAAACGTGCTAATGAAGTTCAGTGGTCGTGTGACCGGGGATTTACTCGAGGGGAGTGTGGAGGTTCAAGGAGGGCCATGGGCTGGAACTAAACCATGGAACGCCCAAAGAGTCAAACATTGAGGAGCAGAGGTCAAAGGTTTGGACGCCTCCGAGACGCCATTTTTAAAGAAATCACGATTCACTCAGTTTGTTGTCCGGGAAAATGCTCTGGATAAACTCGGCTTCCAGGAGTGGATTTTCTATCCTGGAATGTTGTTCAATGCGATGGACAAATGGTGGTCCAATCAGGAGAAACGTGATAAACCCCATGAGGGATTGGATCTCTGTTTTTACAGGGATTGCGAAGACAAAATGCTTCGCCTTGATGAAAAAACGAAGATCCCTGTTTTGTATGATGGAACCGTTGTCAGAGTGATGGACGATTTCATTGGCAAATCGGTGATGGTGGAACATCGTCCTCTCGATAGCGATTATCCAAGACTTTGCACCATTTATGGCCACACAAACTTATCCAATGGTCTCCACGTCGGCAGGATCGTCAAGGCAGGAGACATCGTTGCCAATTTAGCCAGGCCAAACAAGTCACAAAGGAACATCCCTCCTCATTTACACATTTCGGTTGGGTGGATCTCCCAAAACATCTCTTACGAAAACCTTTATTGGGAAACAATGGACACTTTAAAAGAGCTGAGATGGGTGGACCCTCTGGGAGTGATTCGTCGTCATTTCCTTCAATAAATATACGATCTTTAAGGTATGAGGTTTGAGGCAACCAAAATTTGCCTAAAATTATCCAAGGGAGAATGTTCCTCCAACCTCAGAGCTTTAACAGCCTTTTTTTACTGGTTTATTGACCGGGTAGACCGGCTCCTTTCCTTCCAGCACCCTTAAAATATCCTCTGCCACCAGACTCATCCTCCTCAACGCTTCCTCCGTGTGAGCTGCGGAGTGAGGCGTGCCGATGAAATTTTCAAGTTGAAGTAGAGGGTTTTCTTTGGAGGCTGGCTCAACATCAAAAACATCCGAGGCCGCACCCGCTATTTTCCCCTCTTTCAGAATTTTGAAGAGCGCCTTCTCATCCCAGATCGGTCCTCTGGCGAGATTGATGATATAGGCCGTAGGTCTCATCATTCCGAATTCTCTCTCCCCAATTAAGCCTTTGGTAACAGGCAACATGGGAAGGTTGATCGAAATAAAATCCGATCTGGAGATCACCTCTTCCAGATCAGCCTTGACAGCCCCAATCTCCTTCTCCATCTCCTCATAACGAACCGCATCATAATAGAGGACATTCATATTAAACCCTTTGGAACCGATGCGGCCCACAGCCTTACCGATCCGGCCGAAGCCCAGGATGCCGAGCGTTTTTTCGTGGAGTTCATTCCCGATATACTGATACCGTGCCTCCCACCTTCCTTCACGGAGGGCAATGTCGGCCTTTTTTAGCATCTTCGAAAGCATCAGGGCCAACCCGAAAAAATGCTCGGCCACGGAGATGTCATTGGCATCCGGCGTATTGACCACCCATATCCCCTTCTCGGTCGCTGCCTCTATGTCAATATTTTCCACGCCGACCCCATGTCGTCCAATCACCTTGAGTTTGGGGGCGGCCTCCATCAATCTCCGGCTCACCTTTCCGTTGGCGCGGATAATGATTCCATCTATCTCCCTAACCTTATCGGCGAGGGAATTCTCATCAAGACGCTCGGTAAAAGATAGCTCTGCCTTCTCTTTCAGAACTGCTTTCCCTTCCTCGCGCATATCCTCATAGAGCAAAACTTTATGTTTTTTCACCTTGATCCCTCCTTCTCAATTTTTGAAGGTATTTTGTGGATTGAAAAACCTCAGGATTTATCAGATGGATCATATGGCAAAACCTTCTTTTCTTCCTCGGTAATCATTAGGGCATCAATACCTTTTGGGCCATCATCTCTCCTTCATGTCTATCACTAACACAAACCTTCAAAATAAATCAAAGAGACTATCAATAAAATCACTTTCCCGTTAGGCTGAAAAAAAACTCTTGACTAAGGAGAATCGATATTGTTAATATAATGTGGAACATCGTTCCATAATGCGAAACGATTTATGGTCACCCCACAGGAATCAAAACCAAACAACCTTGTCCAGACCATCGAACGTGTCTCCCTGATCCTCGATATCCTGGGACAGAACCCACAGGGAATCAGCGTCCGGGACCTCTCTTTAAAAGTATCCCTTCCGAAGGGGACCACGCATCGCCTTCTCTCCTCACTGTCCTATCTGGGCTATGTGCGTCAGGATCCGAAGACGAGAAACTATCTCCTGGGATTTAAACTCGTGGAACTGGGGAACCTTCTTTTGGGCCAGCTTGATCTCCGCAAGGAGGCCGAACCCTTTTTAAGGGAACTGGCTGAAAGAACAAAAGAGACCGTCCATATGGTGATTCTCGATCGAAATGAAGTGGTCTACATAGATAAGGTCGAAGTGGCTCATAACCCGAGCGGACTGAGGATGGCCTCACGGATCGGCCTCCGGAACCCTGCTCACAGCAGCGCCGTAGGGAAGGTTCTTCTCTCCCTCTTTTCGGATGAAGCGTTGAACCAATTCCTGAAAGAGAAAAAGTTATCTAAAAGAACGGAGCATACGATCACGGATACAGTTCAGTTGAAAGAGCATCTGAAAATGGTTCGGAATCAGGGATATGCCATTGACGACGAAGAAAATGAGAAGGGGGTTCGATGCGTGGGCGCCCCCATCTATAACGAGGCGGGGAATGCTGTCGCCGCGGTCAGCATTTCCGGACCGGCTTTTCGGGTTACTAAAAACATGGCCCAGGAAACTTTAAAAAAGGAGGTGATGAAAACCGCTTTGGATATCTCCCGGCGATTGGGTTATCGGGGGGGAAGGTGATTTTAGTTTAGAGTTAAGAGTTAAGAATTTGGAATTTTTCAAAAAAAGGAGGAAGGAAGATGAAAAAGTTTTCGATGATGGTAGCCTTATTGATGGTTTTGCTCCTAACAATCGCTTTCTATGGAACGCCGGCGTTTGGACAGGCCAAATATACATTGAAATTTAACCATGTGTTGAGCCCAAGAGAACCCTATCACGCAGGGTTTCAGAAATGGGCAAAAGCGGTTGAGGAGAGAACAAAGGGCGGTCTTAAAATAGAAGTCTTTGCCAGTGCTCAGCTTGGCGTTGAAGAGGATATTTTGGAGCAAATCAGGGCAGGGGCTAATGTGGGCCAGAACACCGATTCAGCCCGCATGGGTATGTATATCCCCGGCATTGCCATTATGAATGGCCCGTATTTTGTGGAGACCCTTGGCGGAGTGGAAAGACTAAAGAAGATGCCAACGGTACAGGGCTGGCTTGATGAGTTGGCCAACAAATTCGGCTTTAAAGTTCTATCCTTCGGCTGGGTCCAGGGTTATCGACACTTCTTTACGAACAAACCTGTCAGATCTCCGGACGATTTAAAAGGTCAGCGCATCCGAACTCCCCCTGCGCCCATCTGGCAGGAGTCTGTGCGCGCCCTCGGCGCAACCCCGGTGGCTCTCGCCTTTGGAGAGATGTATCCAGCCCTTCAACAAAAAGTGATTGATGGGGTTGAGCTCGTTTATAACAACATCCCCGGTGGACGTTTCTATGAAGTCCTGAAGTACGTCACCGAGACCGGACATATCATGTTGGTCAATTTTGAGGTCATCAGCGCCAAGTGGTTCAACGCTTTGCCCCCGGAATACCAAAAGATACTCGTCGAGGAATGCGACAAAGCCGGACTGGAAACCTCCAGATCGATCATTGAGAGTGAAAAAGCTGTGAAGGCGGACCTCATCAAGAGGGGGATGGTTGTGGTCGATAAAGTCGATATAGCCGCTTTCAGGAAGGCGGGCGAAAAAGCCTATGAGGTTTTGAAAATTGCCGATGTAAAGGATAAAGTCCACAAGGAGCTTGGGTTTAAGAAGTAGGAGGGTTAAAACAAAACAGTCCCTCTTCATTGGGAGGCTGTGTCGTCATTCACCGTTCGCCCTTTGACACGCTCAGGACAAGTGGTTAAACAATTGATTTTTAATGTGCCGTGGTCCGTTCGTGGTGATCCCGCGAAGCGCGGGATCGAACCATGAACGGACTTACGACATAAATTTCTTAGACGGTAGACTGTGAGTTTACTTTAAGGGACAAAGGATAAATGATGAAGAAGTTATATGAGTATATCTGTAAGGGTGAAACTTTTTTAATTAAGGTATTTTTGGTGTTCATCGTAGGGCTGGTATTCGTTGCCGCGGTGACGCGATACATAGGTTACCCCATTAACTGGTCGGTGGACATGGCGGTCTGTTTGTTTGCGTGGTGTACCTTTTTAGGCGGCGATGTGGCGATGAGGAACAACAAATTGATGAATGTCGAATTCTTAATCAAAAAGCTGCCTGAAAAATATAGAAATTCAATCGAACTCATCAATTTCTTCATTATCCTCATCTTTTTATTGGCTTTCATCGGATATGGCATCAAGCTTTCCTATACCACCCGATTCAGACAGTTTCAGGGGATCCCGGGATTCAGTTACACCTGGGTAACGATCAGTGTGCCAATCGCTGGGACTCTGATGGTAATAACGACTATTAATAAAATCAGGGAGAGATTAGCGAAGCGGGGAGGAGAATGTCGGTTACAGTGACGAAGCCCCTGCCTACCGGCAGGCAGGCGTTTCGCATATCGTCAAAGGGTTACGATTATTGAAATAGAAGACGAATAACGTAACCGGATGACGATACGGGCATCCTTACCGTTACCTTCCGACTACACGCTTTTTATTTCTGGTATTAGGGGGATTGGAAAGATGCTGTTGGTCTTTATCATATTTATTCTTTTTCTTTTAATGGGAATGCCTGTCGCCTTTGCTATAGGCATTGCAGGAACTTTGTTCTTTCTGCAAAACCCCCAACTGCCGTTTACGATGATCATCCAACTTCCGATCTCACAAACCCAGAATTTTCCCCTCCTCGCCATTCCGCTGTTCATCTTTGCCGCCAACCTGATGAACGAAACAGGAATCACCCACAGACTGATCAGACTTGCAGGAGTGCTTGCCGGTCATATGCGGGGAGGACTCGCTCAGGTCAATGTTGTGCTCAGCACCCTGATGGGCGGTGTTTCGGGCTCAGCGATTGCCGATGCCGCCATGGAAGCGCGCCTCCTCGGTCCAGAGATGCTCAAAAAAGGGTTCTCAAAGGGATATACGGGTTCCGTGTCTGCCATTACGGCTTGTATCGCTCCGGTCATTCCGCCCAGTATCGGGCTGATCTTATACGGGACCATTGGCCAGGTTTCCATCGGAAGGCTTTTTACTGGAGGTATTGTCCCGGGTTTGATGATGATGCTATTCCTGATGATAGCTGTCTCAATTACCTCTAAGATAAAAGGATACCTCCCTGAAAGGAAGCGCCCTTCTCTTAAAGACGTGGGGATGGCGCTGATCGACAGTATCTGGGCATTTCTTTTTCCAATTGCATTAATCGGAGGGATAAGGTTTGGCCTCTATACCCCAACGGAAGCAGGCGCATTTGCCGGAGTCTATGCCTTAGCCGTCGGAGCGGTCTTCTACAGGGAACTCACCTGGAAAAAGTTTAAAAGAACTCTCGAATTTACTATCGTTGACATCGGCTCGATTATGCTCATCATTTCCCTGTCCGGAATATTTGGCTACGGCCTGGCCTATGAAAGAGCAGGGGACGTATTCTCTCGATTTATGCTTGGAATAACCAATAACCCTCAGATATTATTGCTCCTCATTGTGGGAGCCGTCTTCATTGCGGGGATGTTCATCGACAGCACCGCCATCATCCTTCTCTTTACCGCCATCCTTCTTCCTCTGGTCAGTGAAGTAGGCATTGATCCCGTCCATTTCGGACTTGTCTTTATGCTCGTGATTGTGTTGGGCCTCGTAACCCCTCCTGTCGGCGTATCCATGTATACGGTCTGCTCAATCCTTGATTGTCAATTGGAGGATTATATCAAAGAATCGATCCCATTCATTGTGGCGATCTTGCTTGTAGATCTGTTGATCATCTTTTTCCCGGATATTGTGTTGTTTCTTCCCAATTTGGTATTCGGAAAGGATTAAAGAGGAAATATGAAATTGAAGGGGCGAGTTTCTATTGTCACAGGAGGAGCAAGAGGAATTGGAAAAGCCATCGTTCTGACTTTGTTCAGGGAGGGAGCGAGGGTTGCAATCGTCGATTTTGATCAAGAGGGAGCAATCGCCCTGAAAAATGAGATTGTTAAGAATGGGGGGGAAGCAATTGCCATCCCCTGCGATATTTCCAAAAACGCCGAAGTTAAGATCATGGTCGATCAAGT
This sequence comes from Deltaproteobacteria bacterium, assembly GCA_018333535.1. GTDB lineage: Bacteria > Desulfobacterota > BSN033 > BSN033 > UBA1163 > RBG-16-49-23. The sequence continues at coordinate 11,957 of JAGXTA010000179.1, forward strand.
GAAGAAAGCCTTTGGCCGTATTGATATCCTGGTTAATAATGCCGGTATTATCCGTAGGGGAACGATCGAGACGGTCACGGAAGAGGACTGGGATCGGGTATTGGAGGTCAACCTTAAAGGGACGTTTCTCTGTTCAAAGGCGGTCGTAGAGACAATGAAGCAGCAGAGATACGGGAAGATCATCAATGTCTCTTCCATCGCGGGAAAGATGGGGGATATCACGTCCGCTCCTGGCTATGGCCCTTCAAAGGCTGGAATCGATGCCTTGACAAAAACATTGGCAAGACAACTCGCTCCCTTTGGAATCAATGTTAACGGAGCGGCCCCCCATGCGATTGAGACGGAGATGAGCGCCCAGTGGTCAGAGGAGAGGAGAAAAGAGATCATCGCCTCTATTCCCCTCGGTCGCCTGGGAAAACCGGAGGATGTGGCAGAGGCTGTGCTGTTTCTTGCCTCTGATGAGGCATCTTTCATCACTGGTGAGATCCTCGATGTCAACGGTGGAGCGTTGATGGACTGAATAATGATCAATTGTCAATAGTCAGTTAGCAATTAGCAGTTATCAATAAAAGATGAAAATTTTGAAAAGAGATGAAGCTATTGTTGGGGTTGTCATCTTTCTTTTCGGTGCAATAACCACCTTCCTCTCTCTGAAGATGCCGATCGGGACCTTGCGGATGGCAGGGACAGGCTTTTTCCCCCTCTGTTTAGGAATACTCCTGATGATATTATCCGCCGCCTATGTTTTCAGACTATTCGTTCAGTATAAAAAAATTGTTATTCAAAAAGAAACGGCGGTCAAAACGCCTGGGGCAATGAGGCAGATGGGTCTATTCCTAGGGGCAATGGTCCTTGCCACCCTCTTTTTCAATGAGCTGGGTTATCCCCTCACTTCATTTCTATTGATGGCGGCCCTTCTTAGGTCTCTCGGAATGAAGCGCTGGGCTTTCAACATTCTCCTATCTTTTATAACAGCAGGGGTTTCCTATTTTCTTTTCGTTCAATGGCTGAAGATCCCTCTGCCAAAAGGATGGATCGGGTTATAAAAGAAAAAAAACTAAAGAAGATTGAGATTTGAGGTTGGAGGTTAGAAATTAATATTTTTGGTTCATTGTTCATCGTTTATCGTTCAATGTTCATGTTTGGGGTTAAGTAAATGTTTGAGTCGCTTCAGTACCTGGCAACAGGGTTTACAATCGCTGGAACAGTCCAAAACCTTCTCTATTGTTTGATCGGCGCCATTGTCGGAACGCTGATCGGCGTGCTCCCGGGAATCGGGCCCATTGCGGGAATCGCCCTTCTCATCCCTGCCACCTTCGGCCTCAACCCAACTTCTGCCATCATCATGCTTGCTGGAATCTATTACGGAGCGATGTATGGAGGGTCAACGACCTCCATCCTGCTCAATGTCCCCGGTGAAACCGCCTCAGTCATCACCTGCATTGACGGCTATCAGATGGCCCAGAAAGGAAGAGCCGGACCTGCCCTTGCTATCTGCGCCATTGGCTCTTTTATTGCAGGGACGATTGGCCTATTTGGTCTGGTCTTTTTGGCTCCGCCGCTGGCTGAGGCCGCTCTGGCCTTTGGTCCGCCGGAATATTTCTCTCTGATGATCTTTGGCTTCATTGTTTTAAGCAATGTTACGGGAACCTCCCTGCTTAAAGCCCTTATGATGGCTACCGTTGGCCTGATCATTGGGACGATTGGTTTGGACCCTGTCACAGGAGACGCTCGATTCGTTTTTGGCTCAACTTATCTTCTCGGAGGGATCGAATTCGTTGCGGTGGCCATTGGACTTTTTGGAATAGGCGAAGTCTTGACCAATGTCCAACAACCTCAGGAGTTGTTGGAGCAGAAGGTCACCATCCCGCGCTTCAGAGATCTTTACCCCTCCCTCCAGGACCTGAAAAAATCGATTGCATCCATTCTCAGGGGAGCGGGAATTGGGTTCGGCGTAGGTCTGGTTCCAGGACCCGCGCCGGTGATCGCCACGTACGCCTCCTACATGATCGAAAGAAAAATCTCCAAGCACCCTGAGGAGTTTGGTAAGGGAGCGATTGAAGGAGTGGCCGGCCCTGAATCCGCAAACAATTCCGCCTGTCAATCCGCCTTCATCCCCCTCTTTGTTCTCGGAATCCCATTTGCTCCGCCTACCGCCATCCTTTTGGGCGCTCTCCTGATTCATGGGGTGTCACCCGGTCCTCTGTTGATCAGCCAGCATCCGGGACTCTTCTGGGGAGTGATTGCCAGCATGTACATCGGCAATTTCATTCTTCTGATTTTGAATCTGCCTTTCGTTCCCCTTTTTGCAAATATCCTGAGAATCCCGAAAAAGATTCTTCTTCCTCTCGTCATCCTGTTTTGCATCACAGGCATGTATACCGTGAACAATTCCATTCCCGATATCTGGGTCATGCTTCTGTTCGGAGCTCTCGGATTTCTAATGCGAAAATGGGCTTATGAAGGAGCGCCGCTTCTCCTGGCATTAGTTCTCGGTCCAAGGCTGGAAATCGCCTTTCGCCAGTCCCTGATGATCTCTCACGGAGATTTTGGAATCTTTATCAATCGTCCCATCTCGATGGTTTTTCTTCTCGCGACAGTGCTTTTCCTAATCATTCCGTTGATTCGGATGACATTAAAAAAACAGAGAAAGGAGGGGTGAAGCAGTAGGCAGTTGTTCGTCGTCTATCGTCTATCGTTCATCATTTAGAAAGGAGGTGCTGTCATGATAAAAAGATTGTTCACTATTTTTTTCGTCTTGTCTCTGATGATGGTGATACCCATCCATGCAGTAGGATTCCCGACCAAGGAAGTCCAGGTCATTATTCCCTGGGCTGCTGGCGGGGCAACAGATCTCATTTTTCGGGCCTTGGCGCCCTATGCGGCAAAACATCTCGGTAAAGCTGTCGTGATTGTAAACCGTCCTGGCGGAGGAAGTGCGGTGGGCTACACCGAAGGCGCAAAAGCAAAGGCGGACGGTTATACGCTCACCTCTGCGGTCACCCCTCTTACCATCCTCCCCCATCAGGTGACCACGGCTTACACTTATAAAGATTTAGTAACGTTCAAAAGGTGAGGCATAAATGTTTTGACAAGAGCACGATCTCCCTCTAAGGTTAGAGTCGCCAGACAAAAACCATAAGAAGGAGATCGTGATGGAACAAGAAATACATAT
>JAGXTA010000180.1 GCA_018333535.1 Deltaproteobacteria bacterium
CTTTACAGCGGCACCTTTAAACGTTTGGCTACGCTGTTTTCAAGCAAAACCCAAAGGCCACCCCAAGTTACATCGTATGTTTCCCATAAAAGATAAAATAATCCGCAATTGTAAAGGTTTGTAAGCACACTTGCCTCACTTTTTATGCAACGTTAAGGTAAAGTCTTCACCTGTCCGCAAAAAGCGGATCCGCCTCCGGCGGAAAGGCGAGGGTTTTTCTCCCCGAGTGAGACAATCAGATTACGACAAAACCTTTTGAGAGGGAGAGGGAACCCATTCTTAAAATACCCCATTTTCTTTCAGTTGACAATCTTTCTTCAATCTTTTTAATATTATCTTATGAAAGCGCTGCCTCTCCTTCTGCTTCTCTTGATCGGCATGCCTGCTTTTGGTGAATCGATTATAGAATCTCCCCATCAGGTCTGGAAAGTGGGCGAACAGCGTTGGATGGATGAGGAAGAATCGAATTTCGCCCGATGGGTCGAAGAAAATATCACGGAAGATTTCTTCATCCGCCATAAGATTCCGGTCGATTGCGCGGATGTTCCGTATGCCGTTCGATGGATTTACGCACGGATCGCAGGGCTTCCCGCAGCTGCTACGACAAAAGACAATAAACTCATCGGCCACTGGTCAACGGTTTGGGGGCACCTGCCGATTCACTCCGAATGGCACAAAGACCTCCGCTTCCGCAAAGCCCTTCTTCATATGCTCTCAGAAACAACCACCCGGACCCTTCCTCTCGATACTTACCCCATTCGAATCGACCAGGAATCGGTCACTTCTGGAACAATGTTCTTTGTTACGGAATCCCATTCCGGAGTCATCGGCCGTGTCATTCTCGACGGAAGCAACGCTCATCCCCTTCAGACATGGGAAGCCACATCGCCTGCGAAGATTCAAAAATTGAGCGGAAGGGACTTTCTGACCCCGAGGCCGGAGTCAACGGTTTTTTCCGGTCTGGTGAAGTTTCGCTGGCCGATCTTCAAGAATGGAAGATGGGAATACCTTCCTGCGGCAGAACATCCTTTCTATTCGCTGGAGCAGTATTCCTCGGATTTCTATGAAGGCTACGCCGATTTTGTTGAGGCCGTGGCAAGAAGAATTGATCCGACGGATTATGACCCCTGGGAGAAAGTGGAAAGATTGCTCCAGACCACAACCCGCTACCTGATGGACAGGGTTCCGGTTGTTCTCACAGGATACCAGCGATGCCAAAAGGGGGGATGCCGAGAAGGATCCGATCTCTGGGAGGTCCATAGCACGCCTGGCCGGGATGGCAGAATCGTTTTATTGATGGATCATCTCAATCAGATCGTTGAATCAAACCAGTTCGACAGGGAGATGGTTAGAGAAAGAATGGAGGCGATTTCAATTCCCATTCAGAAGGGGCAATCCGTTACCTTCCTCCATGTCTTTCAGAACCACCTCTGGCTCTCCCCTCATCCGGGAGACTCCATTGAGGCCCGATGGGGTCTCAGAAAATGCGAGATGATCTTATCTCAAATTAAAACCACACTAAATACCATCGCCTTTATCGAGAGGACCTACCGGAAGAGAGATCTTAAATATGCCGACTTTGCCACCAACCAGCAACAGGAGATTCTGAGAAGGCTTAATGAAGAATGGGTTAGGTCAGAATGTAAAGAACCAATGCCCCCTACCCCTAAGGGAAAGATGGGGAGATAGGGAGGTGGGGAGGTAGAGAAAAAATAATGGGGAGACGTTTTAATTGCGGAATGCGGATTTCGGATTGTGGAATATAAAGAAGTCAAATAGTCGGATAGTCTAATAGTCTTATCGTCATTCGTCTTTTAACCTGTGGGTTGACTATCTGACTATAGGACTATCAGACGATGAGACTTTTTTACAAAAAATATTTGGCAATATCGATGTGATATTTGTTTGGGTCCAATGTTTTTACAATGCTTCGCTTAAAACCATTTCCTCCATTCCTTTCGGTCAGGTCGGCCATCTCCTTCAATCCCTTTCCCCGCTTATTCCTCTCTACCAGGACCACCTGGGGACGCTCTATCCATTGAGGGTCCGGATTGGGCTTGAATATAATTCCCATCTCATGGGTATCGAGAAGGACCAGAGAACCGATGGGATAAACGCCCACCAGGCCGATGAACATTTTGAGAAGGATTGAGTCAAAACAAACATCCCGGTCTTTGAGCATGACGGCCAGGGCTTGTTCCGGCGTGAAAGGAACTTTCTTGTAAATCCTCGGAGTGGTCATCGCATCGTAGGCATCTGCAATCTGAATGACCCTGCCGTAGAGGCTCACTTTCTTTTTGCGAAAGAGCTTGGGATATCCCGAAAGGTCGTTCTTCAAATGGTGATCGAAGATGCCGACCACCATTCTCGCATTGACCTCGCCCAACTGCTTCAGGTTGAGGACGATCTCCACCCCCGTGAGGGGATGTTTCTTCATCTGACCCCACTCTTCATCGCTGAGGGCGCCGGGTTTATTCAGAACCTCAAGCGGGATTTTGGATTTTCCGATATCATGGAGCATGGCGGTAATACCCAATTCGCTCAGGACGCCCCTGGAGAACCCCAATCGTCTCCCCATTGCCAGGGAATAGATGGCCACATTGACGGAATGGTTAAAGGTGTACTCGTCATAATTTTTGATGGTTGTCATTCCAAGAAGGATCGATTCATCTTCCATGACGAGGTGAACCGCCTTCCGGACAAGCCGCTTCAATTTTCTCACATCGGCGTGCTGTTTCCCTTTGATGTGGGTGACCACTTCCTTGAATGTCCCGATGGTTTCGAAAAATACCTTTTTGGCCACCTCTCGAGAGTCCTCTTTTTCCAGGGCGTAAGCCCCTTCTTCCCTTTCAGAAACTTCCAGGGGGCCCACTTCGATCGAGGAGATATGTCGCTCTCTTAACTTCTCATTAAAGAGAGTGGCATTCTCTTCTTTCCCCTCTTCCAGGCCCATCAGGATATAGATGAACTCCCTCATTGTTTCCTCATCCAGAACCTCCTTGTAGAGGATGTCTCCGATCAACCGTTTCTTCCACTGGGTCACGAGGTACTTAAAACTGTTAAAGCCCTCCACGGAGTAGCGAAGTCTCTGCTCATTGAGGAAGATGTCATTCCTTACGATTTTGAGGCAAAGGTTTCCCTCCCTCTGGATAAAGGTGTTGATCGCAAGAAGAGACTCCCGAATAAATTGATTCAGGGCCACATTCTTTGAATCGTATATCTGGGAAATCCTCATCAGCACATGAAATTTCGTGATGAGGTTGCTCCCCAGCTTCGACAGCTCGGAGTCCATCGCCTCTTCCGATTGACGGGCTTCTTTCTGGGGTTGAAGGACTGATTCCATTGTCTTCGCCTCTCCCTCTTTAATGGATTGAGCGTTCGATATGTTTCTGTTTCTGCCTCGATTGATCGGAGTCCCTCCCCTCAACCACTCCCATCATCTTCAGCGTATTATGAGCGCAGAGCCGCATCTCATCCCATTTCCCCTTCTGGAACCACCTTTTCTTCTCTGCGATCTTCTTTAACACCGGGATTGCCTCCTGTGATCCTGTCTCGCCCAGGGCTTTAAAGAAAGAGGCCTTCTCCTCATAATCCCTTTTGAAAAAGTCTTTGGAGAGGATGATCCCGGTGAGCGGTTTGACTGCCTCCTCCTTGGCGACCTTTGCCAAAATGAGCGAGGCCTTCGCCCTCATCCCCGGCAGGGGATCTTTCAACAATTTCTGGATGAGATCCTTTCCCTGTGCGTCGAATTTCTTGAGCACCTGGAGGGTCTCCTCCCTCACCTTCGGATTCTGATGGACGACAAGGCCCCCCAAGTATTTCACGGTCGAGGGATGCCCAATCTTACCCAGGACATAGAGGATGTGGCAGACCAGGAACGGATTTGAGTCGGATAAAAATTTGATGAGAGGCTTGATGTCCTCTCGAGACAGTTCGGCCAGAACATCACAGACGGCTTTTCTCCACTTCCCGGATTCCACCTTGCCCAACAAGAGACAGAGGGGTTCGACCCCCCTTTTCGTCAGGAGCCGGAAATACTGGAGGATCGCTTCGGAATCCACCTCTCCGTTCCCCTTCATCGCCTCCCCTAAAAGCTCAATGGAATGGGAGCCGGAAAAGGTGTCCAGGATGCGCCGAATCGCAAAAATCTGTTTGTCCTTCAGGACCATGGATTCCATGGTGTCGTTCAGTTTCTTCAAAACGACCACTGCCTTCCTAACCTCTCTCTGCTCAAGGAAGGATCCCGTCGTCCTTTCGAAATAGGAGATCATATTTTCATAGGCATCCATATCCTCACCTAAGTGGAGGAGGATCTCTACGAGGTTATCGATCAAAAGATAGATGTAATCCGGCTGATAGCCCTGCTCAATCTCCCAGTTGATCTCTTCGATCTCACCCGGTGTGAGCTGACAGGCCTCGACCAACGATTGGCCCGGTGATGGATTCAGCGCCTGCTTTAAACCTTCAACCGCTAACGTGATGGAATCTTCTTTTTTTCTTTCAGGAGCAATCTCATCCGCTGCCTCTTTTTCAAAACCTTTAAATTCGAGTCGTTCAACAAAATCTTCCTCTGTGGCTGGAACGAAATGATTTCCGCTTTCCAAAAATTCATCCACGGTCCCGAAGGTGATGTGAGAAAAATCCTTTTCCCAGAGAAGCGTAACAATGTCATCTTCCAGGCGGTTAACAGATTCACTCTTCCTCACGACATGAAGGAAATCGACCACCTCTCTTAATTCCAGTCCTTTGAGAAATTTTATTTCGCGGATCCCATCCTTAAAAAAGAAGAAGGCCAGGCTCTCCTTCACATCCTGGTTTTCATAAACAGCCTTTCCCCGGTAGAAAAGCCGGTGTTCCCCCACCAATAGGGGAAAAGAATCGAACTCTTCGAAGTAGTTATCGAAATCTTTCTTCAGTCGTTCCATAAATTTCTGGAGGATCGGGTGATTCGCCTCATAGATACGGAAGGCCTTCACGGTCTGTAGAAAGGTCTGAATCAGCGCCCGGGTGGCTTTGATGGACTTCTCCTCAAAAATCTCTTCCTCATCTTTAGGTTTCGCTTTTACTTGATATGCCTTCTTCTCCATAGATTATTTATCCCATCATTTTGCTTGGAATCTCTCCCTTAAGGAATCGATCCAGTTCAGACCTGAGAACCTTCCAGCCTTTTCCTGCCTTTGCTCCCTTAATCCGCCCGTGAGAGACGTATTTCAGGAAGGTGGGCCTCGAAATTCGCAGGTACTGGCAGGCTTCTTCGGTTGTCATCACATCTGTCATCACATCGTTTTCTCTTAACATCATTTTCCACCCTTTATATGGGATTTGACAACAGTTTACTGCATTTTCCATACCAAACTCCTTCATATCTTTCAACTTATTGTTATTTATAAATATTTTAAAACTGGTGCATTGAGCCTTAAATGGATGAAATTACATTTCTTGCCCCCCTGGCTCAATTTCTTCCATCCAATTTTCTTATTGTCCCTTAAAAAAGAAATCAGTTAAAATCCATCCCTGAGATTAAGAGTTCATCGTTTATAGTTTATTGTTCACCGTTCACCGTTCACCGTTCATCGTTAAATAGGAGACCATTATGAAAAATCAATCCAACCGAAACAGGGTCATCAATATCATCAAAGCTCTTTCAAAGGAAATTCCGGATTCGATAATCGCCCTGAAATTTTCAACCCCCTTTGAACTTCTCATCGCCACAATCCTTTCAGCCCAGTGCACCGATGTCAGGGTAAATGAGGTGACAAAAGGCTTGTTCAAAAAGTATCGCTCTCCGAAGGACTATGCCGAAGTGGAATTGAAAGAATTGGAGGAGGACATCCGGTCAACGGGGTTCTATCGGAATAAGGCAAAATCGATCCAGGGGTGTTGCCAGGAGCTGATGAACCGATTCGGAGGAAAGGTTCCGAAAACGCTGGAGGCTCTGGTGACCCTCCCGGGTGTGGGACGAAAGACCGCCAATGTCATCCTCGGAAATGCTTTCGGGATTCCTGGAATTGTAGTGGATACCCATGTCCTTCGGGTGAGCCGGAGGATCGGTTTAACGAAAAACAATGATCCCGTTAAGATTGAGTTCGATCTGATGGAGATTGTTCCGAAAGAGGAGTGGACCGATTTTTCAAACCTCCTCGTCTGGCATGGCAGAAGAACCTGTGTGGCGAGAAAACCCCTCTGCGATCAATGTGTGATTCGGAGATGGTGTGAAGATGGATCAAAAATATAAATCCGGAGCACGAAATTCGGGCCGTGCGTCCAGCAGGACCATTACGAAACAATATCGAATGATCAAAATCCAAGATTCAAAACAGATAATATGAAGGTGATCGAACGCATCAAAGAAATTGCTCTTGAATAAAATTCCGCAATCCACAATTAAATAGATGCTATTGTCTTTGTGTTTATGGACACGCATCACGGACACGGACACGTATATTTTAGATTCTGCTGCAAAACCCTATGAATGCTTCGACAAGGCTCAGCATGAACGGAAATTCTCCAATGATTTCAACCTATCTTCCGTTCGTCCTGAGGTTCTCGAAGGATGAACGGAGGGTTTTGCAGCAGAATCTATTTTAGAGAACCGCCCCCTTTATCTGTCTCTTCTGAAGGAAGTAAATAATGGCACAGCCCAGGAGTCCCAATCCATCTGTAATGAGTCCGGGTTTTACTAACGAAACTGCCGAAGCAAATAGAACCACCCTTTCATACCATTTCAAATCCGTTAGCAGAAACCCCTGCATCGAGGCCGCCAGGGCATACATTCCTATGGAGGCAGAGACAAAAATCCATGCGGCTTCGATAAAAGTCGTGTTGATCAGAAGCATGGCAGGAGCCGTGATGAACATAAAGGGCAGCAGAAAGGTCCTCATGTCCAGTTTGAAGGCATTGATCCCTGTTTTAAGGGGGTCAGCGCCAGCCACGCCGGCAGCGGCATAGGCGGCAACGCAGACCGGCGGAGTTCCGTCAGCGAGAATTCCAAAGTAGAAGACGAAGAGGTGAATGGCAATGATCGGCACATCAGGATTCATCGCCTTCAGGGCAGGAGCCATGATGGTTGCCATGATGACATAGTTGGCCGTGGTGGGAACTCCCATCCCGAGGATGAGACAGGCGACCATCGTAATAAGTAGTCCAAAAAAGATATTGCCTCCTGAAAGGTCTACGACAATATTCGTCATATTGAGTCCAGCCCCTGTCAGCGTCACCACACCCACGACAATACCGGCGCAGGCACAGGTCGCCCCGATTCCTGCCATCATCCTTGCCGCCTTATACATGGCATCACCCATGTTGACAATGAAGGATAGGAATGGCTTCCAGGAAATTTCCTTTTTTGTCTCTTTGAATTCGTTCTC
>JAGXTA010000181.1 GCA_018333535.1 Deltaproteobacteria bacterium
TCTGGAGATATGGGACCTCCCTTTCCCGTAGAATTGAGAAATCGTCCTCTGGATGAAGCAAATGTCTTGAGGCTCAATATCCCGGCACCGGTACCGGAAGACGACTGACTCCATAACGCTCTCCTTGCTCCTGGAGAACGTTATACAACATTGTTGAATCTGACGCCAGCTTTTTCTTTATTCGGTTGTCAAAGAGCTTTTTTCAAAGAGCTAAAGTGTTACAAAAATTCAAATTTCTTAAACTTTCTTTTTCGTTTTGAGCATTTGGAGCTTGGTCATTTGAGATTGTTTCGAAATTCGGATTTCGTGCTTCGGATTTAGCATCCACTTGATTAAAAAATTTTTGTTGCCATTTTGCGCACAATTTTATTTCTAAGAAACTAAAGTAATACGCCTCTCAACACGAGCAAGATGCCCGTGCCACTTGGGGAGGGGAGGTTTTTTAGAAATTGAAAAAATCATAAAAAAATCCCCTTTCCTTCTTATTGAGGAGGATGGGGGAATGATGTCTCACATTAAAACGATTAAATGAGATCGTCAATCGCCTTAAGCGCCTCGTCCAGTCTGTCGGAATCGGTCCCTCCGGCTTGGGCAAAATCGGGCCGGCCTCCTCCTGTGCCTCCTACAAGGATAGCGATCTTCTTGATCAATTCATTTGCTTTGAACCGACGGGTGAGATCTTCGGTGATGCCCATCAACAGAGTCACCTTCCCTTCACTCTGACTTCCCAGAAGGATGATCCCAGAGCCGATCTTTCCCTTCAGCTGATCCACATACTCCCTCAACCGCTTCGGATCCTTCCCGTCCAGCCTGATTGATAAAACCTTTACGCCCTTCACCTCCCTCATAAGCGAAAGGAGGCCTGATATCTCCTGGTGCGACCATTTCGCCTGAAGGGATTCCAACTCCCTTTCCAGTTCCTTCTGCCTCTGAAGCAGTCGCTCCACTCTGGCTCCGATTTCCCCGGCTGGTGATTTGAGCGAAGAAGCGATCTCCTCGATTTGACGTTCCTCCTCCCGGATGAATTGATAGGCTCCCTCTCCTGTGAAGGCCTCAATTCTCCTCACGCCTGCAGCCACGCCAGTCTCATGGAGGATTTTGAAAAGTCCAATATTGCCCGTCCGGCTGGTATGGGTTCCTCCGCAAAGTTCGATGCTGAAATCCGATACTCTGACCACCCTCACCTTCTCTCCGTACTTCTCTCCGAAGAGGGCCATGGCTCCGATCTGGAGGGCTTCTTCCACATCCATGATCTTCGTCTCGACCTGCATGTTCTGGCGGACCTTCTGATTGACCATCGCCTCAATCTGTTCAATATCCTTTTTTTCGATCGGAGCAAAATGGGTGAAGTCGAACCTCAATCGCTCAGGAGCCACAAGCGATCCAGCCTGATGAACATGGCTTCCCAGCACCTCTCTCAGCATGGCCTGGAGCAGGTGGGTGGCCGTATGGTTGAGAGCAATAGCACTTCTTCGGTCCGGATCGACCTTGAAGGTCGCCTCCATCCCGGGGATCACCTTTCCTCTCTTGACCCGGGCCTTGTGGACGATCAGATCCTCCAGGGGCCTGATCGCATCCCTCACTTCCAGGGAGAAGTTTTCCTGAAAGATGACGCCCCTGTCTCCGACCTGCCCTCCTGTCTCTCCGTAAAAGGGCGTCCTCTCAGTGATCACTTCGACCTCATCTCCTTCGTGAGCAGAGGAGACCGATTCATCCCCTTTGATCAGTTTCAGAATCTTTGATTCGCACTGAATCTCTTCATACCCCGCAAATATGGTTTTCATTCCCTCATTTGAGAGCCGCCGGTAGATCTCCTTTGTCTTTCCCTCGCCCATGCCCTGCCAGGCCTGCTTGCTCTTCTGTCTCTGCTCCTCCATCTGCGCCTTGAAACCTTCTTCATCAAGGCTTATTCCCTCCTCCTGGAGGATCTCCGCCGTCAGGTCAAGAGGAAAACCGAAGGTGTCGTAAAGGCGGAAGGCCACCTCTCCGGAGAGAACCCTTGCTTTCTCCTTCTTCAATCGATCCAGCTCATCTCTCAGAATTTTCAATCCCGAATCGAGCGTCTCTGAAAAACGCTCCTCCTCATTTCGGATCACCTTGGAGACGATCGCTTCTGTCTCCCTCAGCTCGGGATAGGCCTCCTTCATCAGGTCGGCCACCTTCAGCGAGGTCTGATAGAGGAAGGGATGATCGACCCCGAGCATCTTTCCGTGTCTCATCGCCCTTCGCATGATCCGGCGAAGCACATAGCCCCTGCCCTCATTGGACGGCAAAACGCCATCATTGATCAGAAAGGTTGCGGCCCGGCTGTGATCCGCAATCACCCGGACCGAGATGTCGGCCTTCGGATTTTTTCCATAGGAGAGACGGCCGATCTCTGCAATCTCCTTGATGACCGGGATGAAGAGGTCAGTCTCAAAATTGCTCCTGACGCCCTGAAGGATGGCGGAGATTCGCTCCAATCCCATGCCAGTATCGATGCAGGGTTTGGCAAGAGGCGTCATCTTTCCCTGAGGATCGCGATTGAACTGCATGAAGACGAGGTTCCAGAGCTCGAGGTAGCGGTCGCAGTCGCATCCCACTGCGCAGTCGGGTCGGCCGCAACCCATGCCTTCTCCCTGGTCGATCACGATCTCAGAGCAGGGTCCGCAGGGACCGGTCTCTCCCATGGCCCAGAAGTTATCCTTCTCGCCCAGCCTGACAATTCTGTCCGCAGGAATGCCGATCTTCCGCCAGAGATCGTAGGCCTCATCGTCATCGAGGTAGATCGTGATCCACATCTTCTCGGCAGGCAGTCCCCACTTCTGGATGAGGAGGTCCCAGGCCATCCCAATGGCACCCTCTTTAAAATAGTCGCCGAAGGAGAAATTTCCTAACATCTCGAAGAAGGTATGATGGCGGGCGGTCTTTCCCACATTTTCGAGGTCGTTATGTTTGCCTCCGGCGCGGACGCACTTCTGGGAGGTAGCGGCGCGGTTGTAGTCCCGGGTCTCTTCGGTTAAAAAGACCCCTTTGAACTGAACCATTCCGGCGTTGGTAAAGAGCAGGGTGGGATCATTTCTGGGAACGAGTGAGGAACTGGATACGACACGGTGATTCCTCTCCTCAAAATATTTAAGAAAGGCCTTTCGAATTTCATCCGAGGTCATCTTTTCAAACCCATGCCTCCCATCTTCGGATCGACCGGCCTTCCCATCTTCACCTTCTTCTCCGTCTCTTTCTCCTTCTCTTTCTCTTTATCAAGAGCCTCATAGTCATCCCAGGAGGTGTCGCTTGTGGCGAGAATACCTTTCACTCTCAGGGCGAAGTCATCGGGATTGGTGCAGTGCTTCAGCGCCTCCTCATAGGTGATGAGGTTCAGTTTCATCAGGTACATCAGCGATTGATCAAAGGTCTGCATCCCGTAGGCTGTCTGTCCTTTGGAAATGGCGTCGTTGATTTCGCTCGTCTTATCCTTTTCGACGATGCACTCCCTCACCCTGGCCGTGGAGACGAGGATCTCCACCGCGGGCACCCGTCCCATTCCATCCGCCCTTGGCACCAACCTCTGGGAAACCACGCCTTTAAGCACGGCAGCCAACTGGAGCCTCACCTGTTTCTGGTGGTAAGGGGGAAAGACGGAGATGATACGGGTGATCGTCTCCGTGGCGTTAAGGGTGTGGAGGGTGGACATGACGAGATGGCCTGTCTCCGCTGCGGTCAGGGCGGTTTCAATCGTCTCAAAGTCCCTCATCTCTCCCACCAGGATCACATCTGGATCCTGCCGCAGAGCCACGCGCAGGGCGCTGGAAAAAGTGCTCGTGTCAGAGCCAACCTCCCTCTGGTCGATGATCGACTTCTTGTCCTCATGGATGAATTCGATTGGATCCTCGATCGTGATGATGTGGCAGTTCCGGTTCTTATTGATGATATCGATCATGGAGGCTAGGGTTGTGGACTTGCCGCTTCCAGTCGTCCCGGTGACGAGGATAAGGCCTCTGTTTTCCAGGGCGACATTGGAGATCACGGGAGGAAGGTGCAGTTCTTCGAGGGCTTTGATCTGATAGGGAACGATTCGAAGGGCGATCGAGAGCTTTCCCCTCTGCTGATAGACATTGACACGGAACCGGCCCAGGCCATAGACCTCGTAACCCATATCCACTTCCCGGTTCTTGATGAAACGCTCCTTCTGCCAGTCGTTCATCAGGCCAAAGGCCATCTTCGACAGATCATTATGATCGAAGGGTTTCACCTTACTGTAAGGCTTGAGCGTGCCATTCACCCTGAAAATGGGAGGAGCCCCTTCTTTGATATGAACATCAGAGGCCTCGTACTCCAGCGCTTCCACCAGGATCTGGTTGATATCCATCTCAACCTCCTTCCCCGCCATAGCGGGATGATTCACAGGTAAGCTAGCCTAAATCCGAAGCACGAAATCCGGGCGAAGCGTCCAGCAGGACCAATTCGAAACAATCCCAAATGACCAAATTTAAAATGTTCCAAACAAAAGAGTTTAGAGAATTTGAATTTTGAACATTCGAATTTGTTTCGGATTTCGATATTCGAATTTTGAATTTTAAACTCCCTGGTTTTTAATACTCCCCTTCTTATTTCGATGATCCTACCTTGGAGAGGGCAACGCTTTCGAGGAGTTCCTTCTCCATCTGCTCGAGGATCTTCGAATTCTCCTTTAAAAACTGCTTTGCATTCTCCCTTCCCTGGCCGATCCTCTGTCCGCCATAGGTGTACCAGGTCCCGCTCTTCTCCACGATATTCTTATCTACAGCCACGTCAAGGACATCCCCCTCTCTCGAAATGCCCTCCCCGTAGATGAGGTCAAACTCCACCTCTTTGAAAGGAGGCGCCACCTTGTTCTTCACCACGCGGACTTTGGTCCGGTTGCCGATCACATCCTGCCCCTGCTTGATGGAGGCAATTCTCCGGACATCGAGACGGATGGAGGAATAAAACTTGAGGGCATTGCCGCCGGTTGTCGTCTCAGGGTTTCCGAACATGACACCGATCTTCATCCGAATCTGATTGACGAAGATGACAATCGTATTCGATTTGCTGATCGTGGCCGTCAATTTTCTTAAGGCCTGAGACATCAGCCTTGCCTGAAGCCCCATATGGGCATCGCCCATCTCTCCCTCAATCTCTGCTTTGGGAACCAGGGCCGCCACGGAGTCGATCACGATTACATCAACCCCTCCGCTCCGAACGAGATGCTCTGTAATCTCAAGGGCCTGCTCTCCGGTGTCGGGTTGAGAGAGGAGAAGTTCATCGATTTTCACCCCGAGTTTCTTTGCATACTGGACATCGAGCGCATGCTCCGCATCGATAAAGACCGCGATCCCGCCCTTTTTCTGTGCTTCGGCAACGACATGGAGGGCCAGGGTCGTCTTTCCCGAAGCCTCGGGGCCGAAAACCTCCACTACCCGGCCTTTGGGAAGTCCTCCCACGCCCAGGGCAATATCGAGGGAGAGAGAGCCTGTGGAGATCGTGGGGACCTCTCCGAGCATCATCTCCGCACCTAACTTCATAATAGCGCCCTTGCCGAACTGTTTTTCGATCTGTGTGACTGCCAGATCAACCGCCTTCTTTCTGCTCGGATCCTCCTTCATCATCATACCCTCCTGCCCTCCGGCAAAGCCGGAGTTGACCCAGTGATGGGGCAAATTGAATTAAATGCCCCCCATCTCGTCATCTCCCTATCTCCCCAATCTGATTTCCCTCAAGGGTGTATAGATCGGTCCTGTCGGTGTCAGATCGCTCTGAAAGAGAACAACCCCCTCGACCTGAAAATTTCCAAATCCCTCTTCTCGATACCTCTCCATCCCTCTGACCAACTCATCTTTCCCCTGGTTCGATCTCATTCTTCCCAAGGTCAGGTGGGGATGGAAAGGGCGGTCTTCAGGCTGAAACCCCACCTTTTCAAGCTCCCTTTCCAACCGATTCTGAAAAGGGACTAACTCCTTCCTCTCATCATTCAAACCCACCCAGATCACCCTCGGGTTCTTCAAGCCCGGGAAAGCGCCGATCCCCTGAACCGCAATCGAAATGGGAGAGGTGGTTCGTATGGGTTCCTCGATCGATTTGACAATCGATTCGATCTGGAATTCTTCAATGTTTCCAAAAAATTTCAGGGTGAGATGAATATTTTCAGGACTCACCCATCGGACATCGGCTTTTGAAGACTTTAAAGCCCTCTGAACCTCCCCAATCCTGTTCAGGATCGATTCGGGAAACTCAATGGCCAGAAAACATCGGAGCAATGGAAAAACTCCTTCTATCTCCCCTTCATGAAACCGGGGAAGCAATTGAATCGATGTTAACACAATTGGAAAAAAAGTCAATGTTAAAAAGGATTTGGAGATCTTTCTCGTCTTTAATTTTTCCTTGACAAAAGATACTTTTTTAGATATGGAAAAAGAAATTTGGGTGGTTTAAAAGATTCAAGCTTCTACGCTCCATAATTTTCTTTAACCCTTTTTAATCCTTGCCGAGAGGAGGTGATTCGTTCAATAAGGCCTCCGGTCCAATTTAAATTCCATTAAGGCTCTTTTCCCACATCTAACCCTTTAAAAAGGAGGGAACATTTATGAACGAGAAAAAGAAGGAAGAAGTCCGAGGAACATTTGAATTCCTAAAAGATTGGGGCGATGGCCTCACCCGCTGGACAGAGCGATGGATCCCGGATGCATTGGTCATCGTCATCTTTCTTAGTATTGTTACTTACGTCTTGGCCCTCATCTGGGGATTCAAGCCGGAGATTGGCATCGGTGACCGAGCCTATCAATCGGTTCAGGCATGGGGAAAAGGTTTCTGGGAACTGCTCACCTTTGCCATGCAGATGTGCCTGATCATGATGACCGGGTACATTCTGGCTTGCTCCCCTCCTGTCCGGAAACTGCTCAACGGACTCTCCGGCTGGGCCAATCCTGAAAAACCCTGGCAGGCCATTGTCGTTATGTCCCTCTTTTCGATGATCATGGCCTGGCTCAACTGGGGTTTAAGTCTGATCGCCAGTGCCATGTTGGCCCTTTTCATCGTAAGGAGAAATCCGAAGGTCGATTATCGTCTGCTGATTGCCGCCGCCTATCTGGGACTCGGTTGCACCTGGCATGCGGGTCTTTCCGGTTCTGCCACATTGCTCGTAGCCACTCCGGATAACTTCTTAATCAAAGGGAAATTATTGGATGCGACCATTCCTGTAGCCAATACGATCTTCCATCCTTTCAACCTGATTCTGACCATCATCATTGTTGCTGTGGTCACCATTCTGATGGCCCTGATGCATCCGAGACCGGGGAAGGCCTTCGTTGTGAAGCCCGAGTTGATGAATCAACTGAGGCTTTACGAGGCCCCCCCAAAACCCGCAAAATTTGAAAGCCCCTCGGACTGGATGAACTGGTGGCCCGGGTTCAATCTCATCGTCTTCATCGGTGGACTGATCTGGCTGATCTGGCACTTCTCAATCAAAGGCCTGGACCTTAACCTCAATGTAGTCAATTTCGCCATGCTGATGCTGGGCATTCTCTTCCACTGGAGGCCCTGGTCATTCCTGAAAGCGACCGAGGATGCAGGGAAGGCGGTCTGGGGAATCGTGATCCAGTTCCCGTTCTATGCTGGAATTCTCGGGCTTTTTAAATTCACCCTCCTCTCCACGGTGTTTACAAACGCTTTTGTGGCCATCTCGAATCCACAAACTTTTCCGCTTTTCGTCTACTGGTATGGAGGGCTTCTCAACTATCTCATTCCCTCCGGCGGTGGAGAGTGGGCAGTGGTGGCGCCTTATATCATCCCGGCGGCTAAAGAGCTGGGGGTCGGGATGGGCACGACGGTCGTCACGTTTGCCTGGGCCGATATGATGACCGATATGATCCAGCCATTCTGGGCCATTGCCATGCTCGCTGTGGCTAAATTGCATTTCAGGGATATCATGGGCTGGCTGCTGATGGTCTTCTGCGTCTACTTCGTCATCACCTCCCTTGCCTTCCTCTTCTTCATCCCCAACTGGTAACCAAAAGGGCCTGTTCCCATTCCGGGGACAGGCCCACTACACTTCTTGATTATAATCAACCGGTTATTTCCAGTACCTATCGTTGTAGATTCGGTCTTCTATATTCACCTTATAAAATTCCTGGATGGGTCTAAGGATCCCTCTGTCCTTTTCGTGAACGGTTTTAAGGGCGCTTCGCACAATCGCCACCCCCTTAGGCGTCATCTTTCCGAGAGGTTGCCGGCACGGTCCGGATGGCATACCCAGTCCCTTCATCATTGTCTTAATGGCTACGGGATTCCTGAACTTGCACGGAACTTCAAAACCCTCGTAGGATTCAATGGTATTGACGGTCACGACTTTAAAGAGGGGATCCAGAACCTCTTTTAAATAATTTGCCCTCTCCATATCTCCTTTCAGGATCGCCCTCACCATCTCGCCGATGGGTCCTGGCACGATGTTCGACATCACCGAGACCACACCTGTGGCACGGATGTCACTTCGGCTCATCATCTCGAAGGTCTTATCATCGTCTCCGGAGAGGATGTCAAAGTCTTCGCCGCAGAGGGTCCTCGTCCTGGCCATTCGTTCAAGGTCGCCGGTTGCCTCTTTGACCGACCTCACCTTCTTAAACTTCCGATGGAGGATAGTCAGGTCCTCCACTTCCAGTTTCGTCCCTGTCCTTCCCGGAATGACATAGGGCATGATAAAGGCTTTGCGAAAAGCTTTTGCGATCACCTCATAATACTGAGTCCTCAGCTCGAGGGAGGATGGCCCATTATAGTAACAGTCCATAAGCAAGGCGCCCTGAGCTCCCACCTCCATAGCATGCTTCGTCCCCCGGAGGGCTTCCTTCGTGGAGTTCGAGCCTGTTCCAGCCATGACAAAGGCTTTGCCCTTTGCCAACCTTGCCGCCTTCGTGATGACACGATCGTGCTCTCTCCAGTCCAGAGTCGGAGATTCGCCTGTCGTGCCAGTAGGGATGAGATTGGCTCCGTTTTCTATCTGAAACCGGATGTTCTTCTCCAATCCCTCATCATCAATCTCCCCTTTTCGACTAAAGGGAGTCGCAATCGCCGTCCAAACCCCTTCAAATCTCTCAAGTCTCATCTCCCCACCCTCCCTTTTTTGCGTGATTCCTGCCTACCGCAGGCAGGGGTGATACGTAATTTGTATCCGATGATGATCCACTTTCTCTATTATGAAGAAAAAGAATAAAATTTCAAGAAGAAAAGATTCACAAAGTCCAATTTTTACTTGCACCTTGACAGCCTGCGCCAGGGGAAAGCTCTGGGGACGGGGACGTATTTAAGTTATTTAAATAACTTTGACGGGGCACGATGTTGCTTCTTAAAGCATTTTTGAATACTTCTTCAAATCTGAGACTTCTTTGGAGTTACCGCGAGATGGCAAATTTTTCGGTTTATGGAGAAACAAAATCGTTATCGTCAGGTCTTAAGGCCAGCTTTTTCAACCAGAATTTCATTAAAATACTGAAGGACCTTCTTGGTAGCCTTTTCTTTTATCATTCTGCGGTTGCCTTTTAGGTCTAACTTCATCACCAGGGTTCTTCTTCCGTGGGACAGCCCGATGAAAACAAGACCAACGGGCTTTTCCTTTGTCCCGCCTGTGGGGCCGGCCACGCCGGTGGTGGATAGCCCGATGGTTGTCCCGAAGGCTTTTCGAACTCCTTGAGCCATCTTTTTTGCGACCTGTGGACTCACTGCTCCATATTTCTTTATTTCATCCATTGGGACCCCTAAATGTTTTGCTTTCGATTCATTACTGTAGTTGACCATTCCTCCCATAAAATAGTCTGAGCTTCCTGGAACATCCGTAATGCGATCGTTGATCAGCCCTCCGGTGCAGGACTCTGCAATGGAGAGTGTCCAGCCTCTCTCTCTTAAAAAATCTCCAATCGCTTTTTCTAACTTCATGTGTAAATCCTTTCTATTTGATGACGAAATTAATTGTTATAACGTAGGTCCTTGCTGCCCCGTATCAAGTACGGGGTAAACTCCAGTGGGAATCAAGAAAAGAACTGGATTCCCCCGTATCAAGTACGGGGCAGGCTTAGTCAAGCCCGGAATGACAGGCAATACGGGGCCTATATTATATTGTATAAAACATGGAGAATGATATTCGCAAAAATTCCGGCCATGACATCATCCAATACCACCCCAAATCCTCCTCTCACTTTTTCGAAACGGCGGATGGGGAAAGGCTTGAAAATATCGAAAAACCTGAAAAGAAAAAACCCAACCAGTATGAAGAGAGGTGTCTTCGTCACCCAGAGCATGGTGATGAAGAAGCCCATCATCTCATCGATGACGATTCTCTGATCATCTTTCTTTCCAAAATATTGTTGTGCCTGTCCTGAAATCCAGCACGAGAGGAAGAAGAAGGTGATCAGCGTCAGTTCATAAAGCGGGGATGACATTTCAGAAAGAAAGTAATAGATGGGAATTGCAAGGAGAGTGCCCAAAGTCCCAGGGGCTATGGGGGAGTATCCCACACCGAAGCCAGTAGCTAATATTGTGGTGAAATAATTCATCTTTCGATTGAAGAGTTGGGGTGATGGGGAGGTAGGGAGGTGGGGTGCTTGCTCCCCATCTCCTCATCCCCCTATCTCCCTATCTCTATAGTCGGACAACAACTCCCTTCTCCTTAAGATACGATTTAACCTGAGCGATCGTATATTCCCGATAGTGAAAGATAGAAGCCGCAAGAACGGCGCTCGCTTTCCCCAAGGCAAGCCCCTCGTAAAGATGCTCCAGTGTCCCTACGCCACCTGAAGCGATGACAGGAATATCGATGCTCTCCGAAATGGCCCGGGTCAATCCAATGTCGTAGCCATCCTTTGTCCCGTCCCGGTCCATACTGGTGAGGAGAATCTCGCCTGCCCCCAACTCCTCCATCTTCTTGGCCCAGAGGAGGGCATCGATCCCTGTCGGAATCCTTCCTCCATGCGTGTAAACCTCCCAGCCCTGCCCTCTTCTTCTGGCATCGATGGCAATGACAATGCACTGGCTTCCGAAACGCATGGACGCCCTCTTCACAAAAGAGGGATCTTTGACTGCGGCGGTGTTGATCGAAACCTTATCCGCACCCGCTTTCAGGAGCTTGCGAATATCTTCAAGATTTCTCACGCCTCCTCCCACGGTGAGGGGAATGAAGATCTCCTCTGCTGTCCGTCGAACGATATCGATGAGAATCTCCCTTTTCTCGTGGGAAGCGGTGATGTCTAAAAAGGCGATCTCATCAGCCTCCTGCTCATCATAGGCCTTCGCGTTCTCAACCGGATCGCCTGCATCCTTCAGGTTTACGAACTGGGTTCCTTTAACCACCCTCCCATCCTTCACATCCAGGCAGGGAATAATCCTTTTAGCTAACATTCAGACATACTCCTATGGTCTCCCCCCATCCCCCTATCTCCTTATCTCCCCAACCTTCTTTGAAACTCGGATCGCTTCTTCCAAATCAATACTTCCCATGTATAGGGCGCGGCCTACAACCACTCCGACAACCCCGTCCGGTTCCAACGCTAAAAGATGCTCGATGTCTTCGATTCGAGAAACTCCTCCTGAGGCAATCACCGGGATGGAAGTGGAGCGGGATAAATTCCTGGTGGATTCAAAGTTTAAACCTGTGGACATTCCATCTCTCTCGATATCCGTAAAGATGATGGATGAAATGCCGATTCCTTCGAACTGCCTTGCCAGGTCAATGGCCTCCATGGAGGCGACCTCTTTCCACCCCTCCACAGCCACCTTTCCTCCTTTGGCATCAATGCCGAGGATCACCTTTCCGGGAAATCGATGGCAGGCCTCTGTGAGCAGGTGGCGATTCCGGAGGGCCGCTGTCCCCAGGATGACCCATTCTGCGCCGGAATGGATGTAATCCTCAATCGTAGTTAGATCCCGGATCCCTCCGCCTATCTCAACGGGAATATGGAGGGAACGCACCATCTCCTCGATCAGAGCCCTGTGGAAAGGCTTTCCCGTTACCGCACCGTTGAGATCAACCACATGAAGCCTCTCCGCTCCCTTCGACTCCCAATGCTTTGCCATCTCAATAGGATTCTCGGAATAGATTGTCTCCTGATCCATTCTTCCCTGGGAGAGCCTCACACATTTCTCATCTTTAAGGTCTATGGCCGGGATGATGATCATAGAAAAACTCATTGAAAATTGCAAAATGAAAAATTAGCAGTTAGCAAGAAGGAGCAAAATTTTCAATTTGCAATGTTATTTTTCTTCGAGTTCTGCTGCTCCGGGCAGTCCTCTTAGTGCCTCATCCATTCCTACGCTCGCCAGTTCCTCTGCGGTCAGCCAGTGGGCCTTTCTTCTGAAGAAGGAGCCGATCTTGAGAAGATTCTCGCTCAGCGGCCTCTGGGTTTCATCCATCCTCCCTCTCCACACCTCTGCACTGTCCTTTAACCGAATGAGATGGAGGTCGAATCCCACAGAGGCAGGTCGTTCCACACCCACGGAAGATCCCATCCTCTCCTCAAAACGGAAAACGAATCCGATGGCAACGAAATCACTGCCCAATTCCTTGCCCAATTCAATCGAGGAGGATTTGGGCCTTTCTTCGAAGATCCTCTTCTCCCTGCGAGAGAAACCCTCTTCGACCTTCTCCAACGGGATGACCTTAAAAATTCCTTTGGCCTCTAACTTCTGATAGAGAAGCCTCGTCATCGTGTTTTGGGCGCTTGGCAGGACCTCTCCCCTCTGAAAGACCGTCTTGCAAACCGGGCAAAAGGCTTCCCGCTCAACGAAGAAGGGAAGGATGGCCAGGCGGGGTTTCTCCTCGGCCATCGCTCCGGGTATCCAAGAAATCATTAAGCCCAATAACAGAATGATCAACCCATAGCCAGAAAGGATTCTCTTCATCTTTTCACCTCTTTTACGTAGAAACTGCCCCCAAAAGCTCCCCTCCCTCGGGAGACTGTGTCGTAATGGGGAAATAGTAAAAAATGTCATGCTGAACTTGTTTCAGCATCTAATAAAATCAACGGCTTAGAGACCCTGAAATAAATTCAGGGTGACAAAACAGTAATTACGACACAGTCTCTCAAGGGGGAGGGATGATTGTTGGGGATCTCACTTCCTAACTCCAATCTTCTTGGCGTCTTCTAAGAATTGGGCAATCCCTCTGTCCGTGAGGGGATGCTTTGCCATCTGCTCGATGATGGCAGGCGGGATGGTCACGATCTCTGCGCCCATCCGGGCCGCCTCGATCACATGAATGGGGTTTCTCACGCTGGCAACAATGATGCGGGTCTCAATCTCATCATATTGGTCATAGATTTCCCTGATCTGCTGGATCAATTCGAGGCCGTTAAAGCTGATATCATCAAGTCTTCCGATGAAAGGACAGATATAAGTCGCTCCTGCTTTTGCCGCGAGAATGGCCTGACTCGCCGAAAAGAGGAGAGTCACATTCGTCTGAATCTTTTCATCAGATAGGATTCTCACTGCTTTTAATCCCTCCTGATTGATGGGGATTTTGATCACGATCTCATCGCCCCAGGTCGCCAGCACTTTGGCTTCCTTTACGATCTCTTCACAGGTGATGCCCGTGACTTCCACATTGACAGGCCCCTTCACCTCTTTAGAGATCTTCCGGATCAGCGTCTCCGCTGCCTCCCCTTCTTTTGCAAGAAGCGTGGGGTTGGTGGTCACGCCATCAACCAGACCGAGCGCTTTCGCCTTCCTGATCTCATCCAGATTCGCCGTATCAATAAATATCTTCATTCCCTGTCCTCCTTCCCGATGTCAACGTCTTCCCAGTTTCACAGGTTCAGCATTCCAGAATAATTCCTGTTTGCAGAATACCAAATGTCAAAGTTCAAAGCTCAAATCAAATCCTAAGTTCAAATGTCAAGAATTTGGATTTAGAAATTTGATATTCATTTGGCATTTGAACTTTGATATTTGACATTGTATTTCGTTATACGATTCCCCACCCTCCGACCAGGTCGTGAATGGCTTTGGTCTGGCGGAGAAGTTGTTCCATCTCATTGAGAGGAACCATGCTCGAAGCATCGCAGAGTGCCTCAACCGGCCTCGGATGGGTTTCGAGAAAGAGGCCATTGCAACCCGCGGCCATCGCCGCACGGGAAAGATGAGGAACATACTGCGGGCTTCCTCCCCTCGGGTCTTCGCTCGGGATGCCGTAATTTCTCACCACATGCGTGGCATCGAAGATGACCGGACAGCCGATCCCCTGCATGATGGGAATGGAACAGAAGTCCGAAATCAATTTGTTATACCCGAAACAGGTTCCCCGCTCCGTGAGAAGGACCTGCCGGTTTCCGGTGCTGTGGATCTTCTTGACAGCGCCTGCCATATTCTCCGGCGCAACAAACTGCCCTTTCTTAATATTGATCACCCTTCCCGACTCCCCCGCCTTGAGAAGAAGGCTCGTCTGCTGGCAGAGAAAGGCTGGAATCTGGATTACATCTAAAACTTCCTTTGCCTGATCCACATCCTCCATCCGGTGCACATCGGACAAGACAGGAAGGCCTGTCTTCTCCTTCACCATTGCAAGAATTTTCAATCCCTCTTTCACCCCCGGGCCTTTGTAAGATTTCTCCGAACCCCGGTTGTCCTTTTCATAAGAGGCCTTGAAGATCAGGGGAATCTCCAGCTTTTTGCAGAGCGCCTTTAAACCTTTTGCAATCTCCAGGACGATGGCTTCCCCCTCTATGACACAGGGACCAGCGATCAAGACAAGCGGATTTCCCTTTCCGATTCGAACCTCTCCTACTTTCACTTCGTTCATGATTGGCTCCTTCCGATATACTCCCCCCTCCCCCGGTGGGTCGAAGATCCCGTATGCGGAGAGAGGGAGAAATATACTCAAACCGACTTCGCAAAGTTCTCTAATATCGTCAGCCCTTTCTGCTGGCTCTTCTCCGGGTGGAACTGGGTCCCAAAGATATTCTCCTTCCAGACGCTCGAAACAAAGGAAATCCCATATCGGGTGATCGTAGAAGTCCAATCCTCTCCATCAGGAAGGACATAGTAAGAGTGGACAAAGTAAAAGAAGTCTCCGCTCTTTAACCCTTGGAATAAGGGAGTCTCTTTCTCCTTTTCTATCGAATTCCATCCCATATGAGGAACCTTATGCTCTGGATCGGGCCGGAATTTCACGACCTTTCCTTTGATCAGATCAAGCCCCTTACAATGACCAAACTCCTCGCTCTCTGAAAAAAGAATTTGAAGGCCAAGGCAGATTCCGAGATAAGGCTTTCCTTTCTCAATAGAACGGAGAATGGATTCGATCAATCCATACTTCTCCAGATTCTCCATGCAGTCCTTAAAGGCGCCCACCCCCGGCAGAACAATCGCAGAAGCCCCAGCAATTTCCCTTTTATTACGTGTAACATTTGCTTCAAATCTGACTCGCTCGAACCCCTTCTGAACGCTTCTGAGGTTCCCCATTCCGTAGTCGATGATGACAATCTTTGGATTCATAGCTCAAAACGAAAAGTGTTCAAGGATTCAAGGGTTCATGGGTTCGAGTAAAAAACTATGGTTTTAACAAGGCTCTCAATGATTTCACTTGACCACTTGAACCTTGGACCTCTTGGCCCCTTTCTTTTTATAATACGCCTTTGGTCGATGGAACTCCTATGGCTCGCTTATCAATCGAAACCGCTTCTCTAAGCGCCCTTCCCAGCCCTTTGAAAACAGACTCTACCATGTGATGGCTGTTCCGGCCGTAGAGGAGATTGATGTGAAGCGTCATCATTGCGTGATTGGCAAGGGCTTTTAAGAACTCCTCAACCAGCTCGAGATCAAAGTTTCCGATTCGCGATCGCTTAAGCTTCATATGATAAACCAGGCAGGGCCTCATCGAAAGATCTAAGGTGACGGCGGCCAGGGTCTCATCCATCGGAATCAAACCCAAGCCATATCGCCAAATCCCCTTTGCATCTCCGAGCGCTTTCCGGATGGCATCTCCCAGACAGATCCCCACATCCTCTACAGTGTGGTGGGTATCCACGCCGATATCGCCTTTTGCCTTGAGAGAGAGATCCATCCTGCTGTGATAAGCCATCAGGCTGAGCATGTGATCGAAAAAGGGAATGTCTGTCTGAATCGAATGTTTACCGGACCCATCCAGATCGATCTTTAGGAAGATTTCTGTCTCCTTCGTCCTCCGCTTCACCTCTGCCTTCCGATGTCTCTTCATCGTATCTCCCCTGTTAGAAATGACGTAGGGGCGGCCCGCTGTGGCCGCCTATTCTGGGAGCCCACAGAGAGGCTCCCCTACAAAAACCTCACGGTAAATTAAATTCCAATAACCAAATCCCAATATCCAAATCACCAATTACCAACTGTCGATAACCAAACAATAATCAATGATGCCAAGAAAGTTTGGGTATTGATTATTGGAATTTGGAATTTGGTGATTGTCACTTCGTTCTCATCTGAACCGACCGATAGTGTCCTTCCAGCCCCTCCCACTCCGTAAACCTCTTCACATCCCCTTCAAATCGCTTCAACGCCTTTTTACTAAATTGCATCAGGTTCGTCTTTTTCTGAAAGTCCTCCACGCCCAGGGCCGATGCGTACCGGGCTGTGCCAGCGGTGGGAAGAATGTGGTTGGGCCCTGCCAGATAGTCTCCGATGGCTTCAGGAGTATGGGGACCGAGAAAGACGGCTCCCGCATGTTTCACCGACTTGGCCAGGCGCAGAGGATTCTTCGCGCACAGCTCGAGGTGTTCGGGTGCGATCCTGTTCGCTAATTCGATGGCCTGGTCGAGGTCTTTGACGACCAAAATGGCGCCTCTCTGGCGGAGGCTTTCGCGTGCGATCTTCTCCCTCTTCAGGGCTAAGAGCTGTTTCTCAACCTCTTCTTCCACTTTTCTTGCAAAGGATTCGGAAGGAGTAATCAGGATGGAGAGTGCCCTTTCATCATGCTCTGCCTGCGAGATCAGGTCGGCCGCTATAAAGGCCGGAGGAGTCTTTCCGTCAGAGATGATCACGATCTCGCTCGGTCCGGCCACCATATCCAGATCCACAGCGCCATAGACGAGCCGCTTGGCAATAGCCACGTAGCGATTCCCGGGGCCCACAATCTTATCCACCTTCGGAATTGTTCCAGTGCCATAGGCTAAGGCTCCGATCGCCTGAGCTCCTCCCACGCGAAAGATCCGATCCACTCCAGCCAGATCCGCGGCCACGAGAACCGCAGGGCTGATTCCCTCCGGATGAGGAGGCGTTGCAATGATGATCTCCTTTACGCCTGCCACCTTTGCCGGAATGGCAGCCATCAGCACGGTCGATGGATAGGATGCCTTTCCTCCGGGAACATAGATTCCTATCCTCTCAAGAGGCTTCACAACCTGTTCAATTCTGATCCCCTCTTCAATCCATTTGACCACGCTTCTCTTCTTTGAAAGCTCGTGAAACTTTCGGATGCGATGGCTGGCTTGCTTCAGGGTCTCCAAAAAATCGCGGGGGATTCTCCTGCGGGCTTCTTTCACTTCCCCCATCTTCACCTCGAGTTCGGAAAGAGTGAGCCGGACATTATCGAAGCGCTGCGTATAGCGAAGAAGAGCCTTATCTCCCCTCTTCTTCACATCCCCCAGAATGGATCGGACCTCTCCCTCAAGGCGAAAAGGATCCTCGGCAATTCTGCTTTCCACCTCTGAAAGGTATCGATCAAATCCTTTCTCTCCGGTTCGAAGAATCCTCATTCAAAAGCCTCTTGAATCCTCTTTTTCATTCCGCAATCCGCACTCTCTCCGAGCCAGAGGGCTCTCTGAGCCGGAGGCCGAAATCCAAAATCTCAGTCCCCTTCTTTAACCCTCTTGATATTGGCCCCGAGTCCGGCCAATTTCTTGTCCAGCCCTTCATAGCCTCGATCGAGGTGGTAGACCCTCGAGATCTCTGTTACCCCGTCTGCGGCAAGGCCGGCAACGATGAGGGAAGCGCTCGCCCTCAGGTCGGTTGCCATGACCTGGGCTCCGCTCAGGCTCTCCACGCCCTGGATAATCGCCGCATTTCCCTGGATCCGGATATCCGCCCCCATTCTTTGAAGTTCATTCACATGGATGAAACGGTTTTCAAAGATCGTTTCGGTGATGATGCTCAATCCCCTGGCAAGCGACATCAGGGTCATGAACTGGGCCTGCATGTCTGTGGGAAATCCGGGATAGGGTTGTGTCTTCACATCAACGCTCCGGATCCTTCGGCTTCCCACGACCCTTACCCCTTCTCCTTCGGGATCGATCTCCATTCCCGTCTCCCGCAATTTATGAATGACCGCTTCCATATTGTGAAAGGGACATCGATGGAGCTTGATGTTGCCGCGTGTCAGGCCAGCCGCCACCATCAGCGTACCTGCCTCGATCCGGTCAGGGATGATTGTGTGCTCTGCCGAATGAAGGGCTTCCACACCTTCGATCTCGATGAGGTTTGTTCCCGCTCCCTCGATCTTCGCTCCCATCTTTTTAAGGACCTTGGCTAAATCAACCACCTCCGGCTCCATCGCTGCGTTTTGTATAACCGTCTTCCCTTTGGCCAGCGTGGCGGCCATCATCAGGTTCTCCGTTCCGGTCACCGTGACCGTGTCAAACGAGATGTCGGCTCCTTTCAACCGGTCCGCTTTCGCCTCCACATATCCCTTGCGGAGATCGATCTTGGCTCCCATTGCTTCAAGCCCCATGAGGTGGAGGTTGATGGGTCTTGCGCCGATGGCACACCCCCCTGGAAGGGAGACCCTCGCTTTTCTCATTCGAGCCACCAGGGGGCCCAGGACGAGAACGGAAGCCCTCATCGTTTTCACCAGTTCGTAAGGGGCCTCATCGTTTGAGATCTCTGTCGCATCGATCCGATAGATCCCGTCTTCCTCCCGGACCTTGGCTCCGAGATTCTTCAGGACCCTCGCAATGGTCAGGATATCCCTCAGTTTGGGAACATTGTGGAAGAGGTTCTCCCCCTCTGAGAGGAGGGAAGCGACAAAAATGGGAAGGGAGGCATTTTTAGAACCGCTCACCTCCACGTCTCCGATCAACCTCTCCCCGCCCCGAATGACAATTCTATCCATCTTTAAACCTCAAATCCGAATATCGAAACTCGAAACAAATTTCAAATCTAAATTTCAAAATTAAAAACGGCTTTCATTAGTTTTGGTAATTTGTGTTTTGAATCCCGCCTCAGCGGGACTTGTTTCGAATTGATCCCTGCTGGGATGCTTCGCACGGATTTCGCCTGCCTTCGCCGAAGCGGCTTCGCTCAGGCAGGTGCTTCGAATTTTTTAATTTCGCTGCGCCTTCACCACTCTTTCGATTCCTGAAAGATCCTTTACTCGTTCGGGTCTTTGAAAACCTCCCTCAGTCCCGATCATCTCAGAAACGCTGGCCGCTTGAGCGCTTCCTATCTCCAGGAGGAGCCACCCTTCCCTCTTCAGATAAGAAGGAATCTGAGAAATCAACTTTCGATAAACCTCCAGGCCGTCCTCTCCGCCCCGCAGAGCGATGAGGGGTTCATGATTTTTTATCTCCCCTGCCAGACCGCTTATTTCCGAATCTGGGATATAGGGAGGATTCGAAAGGATCAGGTCAAAGGATTCTCCCTGATGGAAAGGTTGAAGGAGATCGCCTTTCACGAACCCTATCTTATCGGAAACACCCGCCTGTGTCGCATTCTCCCTGGCCACGATGAGCGCATCCCCTGAGAGGTCCGTGGCAACAAGAAAAATTTTCTTCACTTCCTTTGCCAGTGAGATGGCAATGGCTCCGCTTCCCGTCCCCAATTCTAAAACAGATGGAATTTTTTTGGAAGAAATATTTGCGAGGATCGAAAGGCTCTCTTCAACCAGATGTTCTGTCTCCGGTCTTGGAATGAGGACACGGGAATCCACTTTGAGGTCGATGGACCAGAATTCCTGATGTCCCCAAATATATTGAAGGGGCTCGCCGGAACCTCTTCTTCGGATCAAATCCTCAAGCGTCTCTTTTTCTTCTTTCCCCATCTGGTCATGGAGACAGATATAGAGCTCCTCCTTGCTGAGGTGCATCGAATGGGCCAGCAGAAGCGCTGCATTGAGCCGTGGATTGTCAACCCGGTGCTCCTTGAGATAATCTGTTGCCCAATTCAGTGTTTCTAAGACAGTCATCATCAACCCAGGTGGCAGGTCGCTTTTAAAATAGTCGTTAATGTAGTGATTCAGTAGTTACTTTGCGATCCGTTCGTGGTGATGAGCCCTTCGGCACACCGTTCGTCCTGAGGCTCTCGAAGGATGAACGGTGTGATCAGGACAGGCTTATCGAACCATGAATGAAGCTCCTATGATATAGTCCACCCTTCGACAAGCTCAGGGTGAACGGATATGTAAAGAAGTTTTAGAATCACTACATTATTTTTCATTCGACCCTTTGACTACGCGACTATGAGACTACCAGACGATACGACTTTTATCCTTTGAGCGCTTCTGCCTGATAGTGAGTGGTCAATGCATCGATGATCTCATCGATTTCGCCGTCTAACACCCCACTTAACCGGTAGAGGGTCAAACCGATCCGGTGGTCCGTCACCCTTCCCTGCGGAAAGTTATATGTCCGGATGCGCTCGCTCCGTTCCCCGGTCCCCACCTGATTCTTTCTCTGCGCCGAGATCTCCTTCTCTTTCTCATGCCTCGCATTGTCCAGTAATCTCGCCCTCAGAATCTTAAGGGCCTTCGCCTTATTCTTATGCTGGGACTTCTCGTCCTGACAGGTGACCACCATATTCGTGGGAAGGTGGGTGATCCGGACAGCGGAGTCCGTGGTATTGACACTCTGACCTCCCGGGCCTGAAGACCGGAAAATGTCGATCCGGAGGTCGTTCGGATCGATTGCCACCTCCACCTCCTCTGCCTCCGGAAGGATCGCCACAGTCACCGTTGAGGTATGAATCCGTCCCTGGGCCTCTGTGACAGGAACCCTCTGAACGCGGTGAACGCCGCTCTCATACTTCAGCCGGCTGTAGGCCCCCTTGCCTTCGATCAGGGCAATGACCTCCTTGAACCCGCCCACGCCCGTGAAACTTTGGCTCATGATCTCCACGCGCCACCGGTTCTTCTCCGCATGTTTGGCATACATCCGGAAAAGGTCGGAGGCAAAGAGCCCTGCCTCATCTCCTCCGGTTCCTGCTCGGATCTCAAGGAGGATGTTCTTCTCATCATTGGGATCTTTCGGAAAAAGGGCCGTCCGAAGATCCTCTTCCATCTTCTCTTTCTCTGCGGTGAGCCGATGAAGATCCTCTTTGATCATCCCCCTCATCTCTTCATCTTCGTCACCGGAAAGAAGCTGAAGGTTCCCATTGATTTCCTCTTCCAGTTTTTTCAGCCTCCGGTAGAGGTCAACCACCTTTCCCAGCTCGGAAAACTCCCTGGCCGCCTTCTGAAGTTCTGTCTGGTTGTTGATCACTTCAGGCTGGGTGAGAAGGTGGGAGAGCGTTTCGTACCGGCGCTCCACCTCTTCTAATTTCTCAAACATCGTCGTTACTCCTAAATTGGCCAAGCCAGAATCAAATAGGCTTTGGAGTTGAAAAAATTCGAATATCGAAACTCGAAACAAATTCGAATTTCTAAAATTCAAATTTCTTAAAGCTTTTTTTCGTTTTAAACATTTGAAATTGGGTCATTTCCGCCAAAGGCGGATCCGCTTTGCGCGGATGAGATTGTTTCGAATTGATCCCTGCTGGGATGCTTCGCACGGATTTCGCCTGCCTTCGCCGAAGCGGCTTCGCGCAGGCAGGTGCTTCGGATTTAAAATCTGCTCGATCTAAATTCTTTTTTGCTTCTCCATTTCCAGCACCTCCTGAAGGGCACGCAGGGCCACCTCGATCTGAAGCTCGGTAGGCTCCCGTGCCGTGAGCTTCTGGAGCCAGAGTCCGGGCTGGATGAGAAGCCTTACTCCTCTCCGGTTTCGCTTCCGATCGGCAAACCGGATGATCTCATAGGAGAGCCCGGCGATCAAAGGGATGAAGACCACACGGGAAGCCACTTTATATCCGAAGGGAAGGTGGTGGGGAATGAGAGCAAAGATGAAGACGCTCACCACCATGACGATGAGAAGGAAGTTTGTTCCGCACCGGGGATGGAGATAACCGAATTTTTTCACCCCTTCGATATTCAAAGGCTCTCCCGCCTCAAAGGCAAAGATCGACTTATGTTCCGCGCCATGGTACTGGAAGACCCGTTCAATCTCCTTTAAAAAGGAGATGGCCCGGATATAGGCAAGAAAGAAGGCCAGCCTGATGAGGCCATCTGTCAGGTTGAAGAGCCATCCGCTTGTTGAAAGGATAGGAAAGAATCCCCTCAACCCCTTCGTCAGAAAGAGAGGGGCGAGAAAGAAGAGAAAGATGCCAAAAGAAAGGGCCAGCGCAAAGGTCAGTCCCATCGCCCAGGAGCTGATCTCCTTCTGCCCTTCCTCTTCGGGGAGGGCCTGGTTGGCAGAGAAATGGAGGGCCCGTATTCCCAGGCTGAGGGCTGAGATCAGGGCGATGACGCCCCTCACCAGGGGGATTTTAAAAAAGAAGGTCTTCTCGGAGAAGAAGTTCAGTCCCTCTTTTTTCACGACGATCTCTCCACCGGGCTTCCGGACGGCAATGGCCATGCAGTGGGGAGATCTCATCATCACCCCTTCGATTACGGCCTGCCCGCCGACGCGAAGCGGCCCTTCCTCTTTTTTGGAGATAATACGGCTCCATGGGAAACGCCCCTCTCCGGGGCTCCTTCTCCCTAA
>JAGXTA010000182.1 GCA_018333535.1 Deltaproteobacteria bacterium
TTATAGAACGCCTCATAAATAATGCAACATTTAAGGTAAAAAAGGGGGGAGCTCAGACTGCTGGATGCATCCCTGCAAAAGTGACTGAGAAGAAGCAAGGCGGCAGATTTCATCAGCCAAGACATCCATTAGCTCGGTCTGAGTATCCGGACGGCCATTGGCCAGTTTTCGTTTAAGATGATTCCATACGCCCTCATCCGGGTTCAATTCTGGGGCATAAGGCGGAAAGGGTTCCAAGTGCAAACGAGATGTGCAGGCAAGAAGCTCCTGGACCGGGTCGCCACGATGAATCTTCCCATTGTCCAGCAAGACAATCAGATGGCCCCTTATTTGTCGCAGAAGCTGACGTAGGAACGCCGCCACTTCTTCACCATGGATATTGTCCTCATAGAGATGACAGTACAGAGTACAACGGAAGCATTTCGGGCTGACGGCGATCCCAGAGATGGCCGAGATCCGATCATGAGAATACCGATGAACCAGGATAGGAGTTTGCCCCACAGGGCTCCAGGTCTTTTGGACCGAAGGAATCAAGAGGAAGCCCGATTCGTCGATAAAGACGAGATGGGCTGCCAGCCTTGCGGCGTTTTTTTTACCCGGGGCCAGACAGATCGTTTCCATGCCTCGATAGCCGCCTCATCGCGTTCCACGGCCCGGCGTTCTGGTTTCTGGTGGCTCCAACCGATCTGGTGGAGGAGTTTGCCCACGTGATTGCGGTGATATCTCACTCCCAACCGACGCTCGATCAGATCGGCAATCCGTTGAGTGGTCCACAACTGCGTCCGATATCCATGGGCTATGGCTCCTTGGGTCAGGAGATGAACAAGCTGTCTTTTCTGTTTCAAGGTCAGTCGGGGTGGCCGTCCTGGCGTCGGTTTGGCTTTGAGTGCCTTTTGCCCGCCCGATTGCAGGGCGTTGCGCCATCGCATCACGCTGCTCGCATGGCAACCGATGCGCCGGCCAATCTCATGAAGCGAAAGCCTCTGTTTCAGGAACGTAATCACACGATGTCTACGTTCTTCCAACAATGCTGGAGATCCTTTAGGTCGCATCGAGACACCCCCTTTCAGGATGTCTCTATTATATTGCATTATTTATGCGGATGTCAATAGGAATATCAGAAAAGGTCAGCTATGTAGAAATCCGTAAAGCTTTCAGACAAATGGCAAAATTGTTTCATCCAGACCGATATGGTAGCCTCACTCAGAAGGCATGGGCCACTCATAAATTTATTAAAATAAAAGAGGCGTATGACCTTTTGATCTCATCCGCCAATCTCAATGGAATAGATGTTGAGGTTAAAGATGGAAAAGAAGAATTCGAGGAAGATGTAAATATTGATAGTAAATTTAAGCATCAAACCTTTGATTTATTCGATTGGATTCTTTCTAAATTACCTGACCACGAAACAACTAAAGGTTTTATTGTTTTCCTACTTATTCTACCATTTACTATCGGCTTTATTCCATATGCGTTTTTTTTAATAATATTTGGAGGAATTCTTACCGATATGGGGATCTATCGTGGCCAAAAAATAAGAGACCGTATACTGTTCTTAATAGTCATGGTAATTCCTGCTTTGCCCTATTTTATTCTCTTTATTTCGTTGATACTCGCCGCATTTAAGAGATGACTGTCTGGCAATATTTCTCACCTATTATTGCTGACGTTATTCATTCTCGCAACTCTCCCCGTAGTATTTTTTGTTATGAGCGAATTGATTTCTTTTTTCTTCCTTTGTTTTTGGCAACGAACAATTAAAGCAGAGCTTAAAAAATATTCACCTATAAGGCAGTAAATTCTAATTCGGGCATATTGAAGAGTGGCCTGATATCTAGAACCAGTAATAAGGAAAAACCGGGGAACAAAAAGAAAATAGTGCAATTCAACCAATGATGTGGTGATTTATTTTCTTTTTTAGGTTGTGATACAGATTATGAAGGTTAATTTTTGCTAACTCCTCGTATTAACTCCAGGACAATTTGGGTTCCCACTTTCTTATATCTCGGTTTCTTAAGATTTTGGATATTCATAATATCCGCCATGCTAATTCTTAATTTCTTACACATGGTATTATCATTCCAGTTCGTTGACTTTTTTAAAGCCTCATAGAAATTAAATATGACCTTTGGATTATCTTCAAGTTCCCCTTCAAGTTGTTCCCACTTATCTGGAATTATTTTCTCCAATTTTTCAATTTCCTCTTGAGCAAGTAATCCTTCTTCTTTACATTTGTCAAAATACTTAAGTGCATCGGTTATATTTCCTTTCCTCCAATAATTCAGCAATTTTTCGTAATAACTGAGCATTTCTTTCCTCCTGTCTACCAGGTCTACGGTCATTTATTCTATGCTGAATGATATCGTCTAAACCACAAAGAGATATTTGACCCACCATTGGAACAGCCGTTCAACAGTGCTGATCGGATGTCCATCTTTCTTAGTGAACCAAGGACCACATTCAAATCACATTGTGGGTCAAGATGCTCCGTTCCAATTGTGGGAGGAGCTACCCCATAATAAAGGCTCAAAGCAACGCCGCAGGCTCTCACCCCTCCTGAGCCATCGAATTCCCCGATCATCGATTTGAGGCTGCTCACGGAAATTTCTTTTGTCCTCTCTCCAAAAACCTTTTGGATAGCTGAGGCCTCTGCCCGATCCAGTTCCGAAGTGGAATTTGCCGCCGCAGAGATATAATCGACTCCAGCAGGTTCTTCTGCAGCCATCGACATCGCCCTGGCAATGGAATCCCCACTGAGGTCATACCGAAGAACTCCATCCGTGCTTCCCGAAAGACCAACTCCACTTATCTCCGCATAGATTCCTGCTCCCCGTTTCTCTGCATGCTCTAATGTCTCTAAAACAAGTATCCCACTTCCCTCACCCAGAACAATCCCATTCCGATCCCGATCAAAGGGTCTCATCCCTTCGGATCCCTTTCCCTTCCCCGGCGATAAAGCTCCTAACATAGAATAGACATGATAGAGGGGCTCGCTCAGTTCATCGCCTCCCCCTGAAAGAATAACATCCGCCCTCCCCTCCTTTAAGAGATGATAAGCATAGGCCATTGCCATCTCAGTGGAGGTCTCTTTATGCGAGAAGGTGATGTTCACCCCTTTGATTCCGTATTCAATGGCGCAATGGCTGGTGATCGCATTGGGCACAGCGGTCTGAAAAAGAAGGGGTTGCGCCCCAACAGGCCCTTCCTTTAAGAGGGCGCGAAAAAACTGGTCTACCGTATCCGAACTTCCAAGACCCGTGCCGATTGAAATTCCAAGCCGATGGGGATCTTCATTTCCTAAATCGAGGCCAGAATCATCGAGGGCCAGTTTTACTGTCGAGACCATGATCTTTCCGATTTGGTCCATTCTTCTGAGATTGGCGGGTTTGATGAAGGCTTTAAAATCGATTTCGGGAAGTTGTCCCCCCAATTTTGAACGGTAGGAAAAAACATCAAACCTTTGAACGGGCTTGATCCCCGAAGTTCCCATAAGGCAGTTCTTCCAGAACTCCTCTCGACCCACCCCGATCGGAGAGACGATTCCAAGACCGGTGATGACGATGCGATGACCCTTCGGGGAGTTCGGAGTTTTTTCAAAAAATTTATTACGCATTCCCTTACCTATTTTCCCATACATAGATTTTGATCTAGATTGATTGTCTCCGAACTACCTGCCTTCGCCAAAACGCCTGCCCTCCGCAAGGCTTCTGGAGGCGGGCTTCGTGCAGGCAGGCGAACTCATTACTCCGAACTGAATTTCTTGAACACCAGACAGACATTGTTTCCACCAAAAGCAAAAGAGTTTGAGAGGGCGACTCGGACATCTCTCTTGATCGAATGATTTGGTGTATAGTTGAGATCGCAATGGGGATCCGGCACCTCATAGTGAATCGTGGGAGAGATAACTCCATTTTTTATCGTCAGAACCGTTGCCACAGCTTCAATTCCCCCTGCTGAGCCGAGACAGTGTCCCACCATCGATTTGATCCCGCTGATGGGAATCTCCTTTGCCCTCTCTCCGAATACCCTTTTGATACCTCTCGTCTCAGCGACGTCATTGAAAGGAGTGGCCGTGCCATGAGCATTGATCGTATCAACTTCTTCCGGTGAGACTCCGGCGTGAGATAATGCGGCTCTTATCACCCTTTCTACGCCCTCTCCATTTGGCTCAGGCGCTGTGAGATGATAGGCATCGGCACAGATCCCGTATCCTAAAAATTCCCCAAGGACCGGAGCGCCTCTTCTCAGGGCATGGTCCAGATCTTCAAGGATGAGAATGCCTGCTCCTTCGCCGATGATCAACCCCTGCCTCCTCTTATCGAAAGGTTTGCAA
Organism: Deltaproteobacteria bacterium; assembly: GCA_018333535.1. Classification (GTDB taxonomy): domain Bacteria; phylum Desulfobacterota; class BSN033; order BSN033; family UBA1163; genus RBG-16-49-23. The sequence goes on from JAGXTA010000182.1 coordinate 4,334, forward strand.
CTTTCAGGATCGACCAATTTCAGACTGCTGAATCCACTGTAGGAGACTTCACAGAGAGAATCGCTCCCGCCGCTGACCATGACATCGGCCAGACCCATCTGAATCATCTCATAAGCCACCCCGATGGAGGCAGAGCTTGAGGAGCAGACCGTTGCCGTGGTCGAACGGGGACCTTTCAGCCCTGATTCAACGGCGATGACGTCGGTAGTCGTGGCAAGGGAGTAAGAGATGAGGAGAGAGGGAGAAGGCTTCTTTCTTCCCCGATAGAAATCCCTGAAATACTTTTCAACCGAGAGGATTCCGCCTGATCCTGCTCCTAAGATGATCCCAGCCCTCTCTTTTTCGATGAGATCTTTATCGAGTCGGGCAGACCTCCATGCCTCCCTGAAAGCAACGAGTCCAAATTGGTCACACCGTGAAAGTCTGCGAAGTTCTTTCCTTGAGAAATAGGCCTGGGGGTCCAGACCCGAAATCTCAGCCGCCAGCTTGGTCCGATACGGCGAAGCATCAAAAGCAGTAATTTCTTTGGTTCCATCTTTTCCATCGATGAGGGAATTCCAGAATTCAGGAATACTGTTCCCCACCGCGCTTACGACACCCAGACCCGTAATGACAACCCTCTTCCTCATTTGATCTCTGTGACCTTCACGTCTTTTGGAAGTCGAATCTCAAAATCAGAATCCGAAAGTCCCATATTCACCCTCATATTGGAGTATCGGAGACTTGTCGTATCTCCGTTCTTTTCAACCATCTCCATCCCCGTAATGACCCAGTCCTTCTTTGAGATCCATAGCTTAGTCTTAACAAAGAGGGCATCCTTCACTTTGGGCAATATTTCCACGGCAAGAACCGACTCCCGGTCCTCCACAATCCTCCATTGGGCAAGCTTCTCCTGAAAAGGATCTTTTGAAAAGAGCATGTACTTTTCAACCACAGGGTTTCCCTGAACCTGGTAGCGTTCTGCCATCTTCTCTTCCTTGAAATAGAGAAGGAAGGTCTTGCCATCGTAGACCATCTGACTTGTCTCGGGATGAAAGAATTCGATTGAGATCCTGTCTGGTTTCTTAAATCGAATTCTTCCTTTTGAGATCACCTTCTCTTTAAGCAACGATATCTTCTTCTCCTGGAGGAGGTCGGCGGAAAAGTCCTTTGTCTTTTCGCGGGACTCTCTTATCCGTTGCACGACCTCATCAACGGTCAGGGTCTGTGCTTCAATGGAAGCGAATGACAGGAAAAGAAAAAAGACAAAAATTAAAAGAATGAATCTCTTCATAAGGAACTATCCCTTAAACGCTAATACGGTTTTACTCACTCCGGGCAATAAGAATCTCTTTCCGCTCAGATAAAAGAGGGCTTCGGAGAGAGTCCCAAAAACAGATGAAGCGATTTTCTTTCCCGGCTCCCGTGGAAGTGTGTATCCGCCGATGAGGTGGTTCCATTCCTTAAATCCAGCCTTTTCCAGGCATTGCTGGATCATTTCGTGTGAAAAGTCAGAGAGATGAGCGGGCAGGTCATAGAGGCGATTCTCGATGCCAAAGAAACGGAGGAGGTTCTTGATCGGCGTGGTATGGGGATATCTCAACAGGAGAAGCCCTCCGGGTTTAAGGATTCGATAACACTCCTGGAGAAACTCCATCGGCCGTGGGAGATGTTCGATCACATAGAAGCCGCTCACCACATCGAACTCGCTTTCCGAGAAACCGGCTTTCTCTAATGGCCCCTCCTGGACAGTGAGTCCGAGAACGTCTCTTGCATAATCGATCGCCTTTTGAGAGATCTCCACTCCCAGGACCTCCCACCCCCTCCCCTTCATTTCCGAGAGAAAGAAACCAAAACCCACCCCCACATCCAACAGCCTGCCCCTCTTTTTGTATTGTTCTATTAGATTGGCTGCATTTCGGAAGATCGACTCCATCATCTTCTGCCAGGCTTCAACCGATGATTCCTCCTCAGGAAGATAGCCCTGATAAAAACGGAGAAGGGCGTCACCGGTCGGTCTCGGGTTGAGGTAGATGAATTGGCACGAGGAACATTTTACCATCTCAAAGGGATTTTCCCGATGGAGCAGGCGATACTCCGCCCTTCCACAGAAAGGACAGGAAACCTCTTCCATCTCAACATCTATTCTCTTGCTCATCTCCGGTCCTGAGTGGGAATTGATTCGACCCACATCTCGATGGTGCGTGTGTAAAGTTTTCCGTTTGTTAACTTCGATTGATTCAAAAAGGCCCGACATTCTTCCAGCGTATAGGAGGAATTGACCGATTCGATAAACCCCTTTCTTGCTTTAGGATGTCTTCCGAAGAAGATCTTCCAGAAAAGATCAAATAAGCCTATCCAGATAAAAGAAGCATCCCTGTGAAAATCAACGATAACAAAGGCCCCTCCTTCTCTCAAGACACGAGCCACCTCATTGAAGAACATAATGGGCCTGTCTAAATGGTGAAGCGTATTGATGCAGAGCAGGAGATCGAGGGAGTGATCTTCACAGGGAAGCGAGTAAGCAGAACCCACCTGAAAATCAATCCTGTCGCTGACACTTGCCTCAATCGCATTTTTTAGGGCAATATCAACCATGACCGGAGAGAGGTCAATCGCTTTAAATCGAATTTCCGGGAGCGCCTTCGATAAATAAATAGGAAAGATTCCGGGGCCGGTTCCAACATCGAGCGCCTTTCCCTTTTCGATTCCCTTTGCCTCTATCCGGCTGAGCACCCTCTGGCAGGGAATCCTCATGTGCCGCTTGGCCATAAGGCTGTAATATTCCGCCAACTCCCGATCTTCAATCACTCCGGATTCTGAGATTCGCTCTTTCATCAGAATAACCATAAACCACCCACCCCAAAATCGCAACGGGGACCCTTCCCTTTCCTCTATTCCCCCCTTAAGATAAGGGGGGATGAAGGGGGGTTATGAAATTCCTTCGGAATGGTCCAGCATTAAACAACGGCGCGTAACCCCTCCACACCTCCTCTTAACGTAAGGGGATGTTACCTACTCCGACAGGATGTCATTTTTATGCGAACCTTTATCTGAAAGCCACCGCCAATGGGTAAAAGGAAATACTGTTAAAAAATCAAGAAACATGGTATGATTTTTAACGATAAATATAGGGGGTTTTATGAAACAATATAATATAATTGTTGAAAAGCATCCTGATGGCTATGTTGCCTATCCTTTGGGAATGAAGGGGGTCGTGGTCGGACAGGGGGATACCTATGAAGAAGCTCTGTCAGATGTTAAGTCTGCAATTCGTTTCCACATTGAAATCTTTAGAAAGTCTGATGAGTAAGGAGGCTTCTTATGGCTGTAATACGTTATATCCTTAGTGAATATGTGGAACGGGTAATGGCCCAAGCGGTTTATGATAAGCTTGAAGATGGCACATTTGCTGGCAAGATTCCCCCATGCAAAGGAGTGATAGCATTTGGAAACACGTTGCGCGATTGTGAGGATGAGTTGCGCTCGGTACTTGAAGATTGGATTTTAGTAGGATTAAAACTTGGACATCCTCTGCCAGTCATAGGGGGGATTGATTTAAACAGGGAGCCAACCCGTGAGCAAGTGGACGCTATGTAGGCGAAGAGATTTCATTCGTCGATTGCGACAACTTGGTTTTGACGGCCCTTTCTCAGGGACAAGGCATCAGTTCTTGGTTTACAAAACACATCGTCTTGCAATCCCTTCTAATTCAGAATATTCCATCCCTCAACTTCGCATGATGATTCGAGAGATAGAAGAAATATTAGGTCGTGAAGTCACTGCTAATGAATGGAATGATCTATAAAAGAGAGGGCTTTCGCCAACACAACAACCCCTTCAGCGACTATTTCTCCTTTTACCTTAGCCCATACCTTTACCTTGGCCAGGTTGGAAAAGATGTGCTCAATCTCTGCCTCCAGGATCATGGAATCTCCTGGAACAACCTTTCCTTTCAATCGAAATTCATCAATCCTTGCTAAAAAGGGAACGCCCTTCTCCTCCTTTCCAAAGGACGAATGGAAGGCAATACCGCCTGTCTGGGCTAATGCCTCCAGGATGAGAATGGACGGCATGACGGGTTCACGTGGATAATGGCCCTGGAGATAGGGTTCATTGATGCTCACATTCTTGAGCACCACGGCCCTCTTCCCCGGCTCGATCTCAAGGATTCGGTCAATCATCCGAAAAGGAAAAGTGTGAGGAAGGTTTTGTAAGAGTTCTTCTGTGTCCATCATCTTAAACGCAGCGATATTAGTCACATCAAAGGGCGTCATTCCTGCCCCGATTTACATCGGGATAAACTCCAGCAGGAATCCAGAAAAACACTGGATTCCGGGTCAAGCCCGGGATGACAGACTACACACGATTTATGTCGTCATGTATAAGATAGCTTGTGGCTGATTGCCGATAGCAAATCTTTTTTCATAACAAAAAAGACAAGACCTTAAAAACTCCTTTAGCAATGCCCATGATGATGAATATACCTACCAAAGACCCTGTCATCAAAAGGATCGTTCCCTCCCTCCTGCTCTTTTTCAGTAAGAAACTGACAATGCTTCCCGAAAGGATTCCGAAGCCACGGATGGGAAGGGCAGAGAGCAAGATGAGCCCTACATTTCCCAAAGACATCACCTTCTTTAATAGGGGTCTCTCATTCAGGCTGGAGATTACTTTATCGGTTTTATGGGTAAGCCACCGAACGACGAAAAATTTTTTGCTCGAATGTTCTAACAATGCCCCATAGATGGGAATCTGGACATAGTCATAGGCCAGGGCTAAAGGAAAATAGAGTAAGACAGACATCTGATTGAAGATGGCAAAGAGCACAGAGAAGGAACGGCCCAGCGTAAAATGAATGAGTGTGAAGAAGAGAATGAGATTTCCTGTGCCGGTTATCGGTTCCATTCACGCCCCATCAGGATAGAAGAGTAACATTCTCCAGGCGAAATCCCCAGATGGAGAATGGTCCGGACCTCCTGATCCAGCTTTTGATTAGCGACGTATCGAAGATCGCAAGAAGGGTCTGGAAATAGATAATTGATCGTGGGCGGGATAAAGCCATACTCCATAGAAAGCACATTGGCTACCATTCTCATCCCGCCTGATGCGATTGCCTCGCCTGTCATCGATTTGATTGAGCTGACCGGAATCTGGGAATACTGAGATGGAAAGGCCCTTTTAATCCCCCGTGCTTCCAGCCCGTCCAGTTCCACCGATGAATTCCCTGCCCCGCTGATAGTATCGATCTCCATCCCTTCCTTTCCCTTTAGCGTCAACCGAATGGAGCGTTCGATATCCTCTGACCCATCGTTTTTGGATGACCCACCCACTAAACTATACCCTAAAATATAACCCAAAATTTTCGCCCCTCTTGACCGGGCATGCTCCTCGGACTCAAACGCCAATATCCCCGCCCCTTCTCCCAGGATCAACCCATTTCTCATCCGGTCATAAGGACAGGACCTCTCTCCATGTCCCTCATCTGTCGCAAGGAGACGAAGATCGGAAAATCCACGAAAGAGGAACTCACTCAGCTCATCCACCCCTCCTGTAAGAATGATATCTGCTCTTCCATTTCGAATCTGATCGCAGGCGAAGAGGATCGCCGCCTCTGCCGTGCAGAAGGATTGAACCAGAGTGCAATTGACGCCCCGGATTCCAAGTTCTATGGAGACATGGCTGGAGGCGGCATTGGGGACCGTGTTGGGAAAGAGCATGGGATTTAAATCTAAAAAACCTTTCAGAACCTGGCTCCGGTGAAACTCCTCTGAACTCGATAGCCCGCAGAAACCAGAACCCAAAACCACCCCGACTTTCGAACTATTCTCTTTCGTCAAAGAAAATTGAGCATCGGCTAATGCCAGTTTTGATGCGGCAATGGCAAACTGACTGGCTCGATCGAGGCGTCTGAGTTTACCTGCCGGGATGAAATCCTTTGGATGGAAAGACCGGATCGCTCCCCCCTTGTTAGAATGGGAGAAATGGGTGTCGAAGGCTTTGATCTCCGTAATCCCCGGTTGGCCGTTCTTCAGGGATAAAAGGAATTCCTCCTTGCCAATCCCAATGGATGAAACCACCCCGATTCCGGTGATACAGAGACGATCATTCATAAACCTTCTCTTCTTCCCCTTCGAGGTCTCCTGCATCACCCTCCACATCTCTTGATTCGCCTGTCTTCTCCAGAACCTCTTTATAAAATTCATGCTGGATGAGGAGGTTCATCACCTCGTTCGTTCCTGTCCAGATCATCTGCAATCTCGCATCCCTGAAGAAACGCTCGATGGGATAGACATTCGTATACCCGATTCCTCCCATCACCTGCATCGAATGGTTGACGACCTCCCAGAGCATCTCCGTTGATACCTTCTTCGCCTCCGAGACCATCCGTCTCGAATCGAGGCCTTCATCCACATGTTTTGCCGTGACATAGACAAGACTGCGAGCCGCATCCAGTTTTGCGATGGAATCCGCTATTTTAAAACTGACCGCCTCGAATTTTCGTATCGTTTCGCCGAACGCCTTTCTCCGGTTGCTGTATCGTGTAGCGATCTCCAGACAGCAACGAGCCATGCCAAGGGCTCCTGCGGCTGTGGTCAACCGCTCCGGGATCATCATCCGGTTGAAGACCATGAAGCCTCCGTTTAATGGCCCCACAAGATTTTTTGCCGGCACCCTCGTATCTTTAAAATAGAGCCGGCCTGTTCCTCCCCCGCGTGAGCCCAGAAGCCCGTAGACGTGCTTTACCTCCACGCCCATCTCCCGTTCAACAATAAAGCATGAAATCGATCTGTGAGGCTCCGCTTCGGGTGCGGTCTTCGCATAGACCAGAAAGTAATCCGCTCCTTCCGCGCCCACCACAAAACGTTTTTGGCCATCGAGGAAATAATGGTCTCCATCCTTTCTCGCAATCGTGGTTGCCCCGAAAAAGTCCGATCCGCCACGGGGTTCCGTGAGAGCTTCCGCACAGCAGAGCTTTCCTTCCAGGGTGGGCTTTAAATATTTTTCCTTCTGTTCCGGTGTGCCAAACTGGTGAATAGCTTCGCCCACAATGCTCACCAGGGAGTAGAGACAGCTCATCCCCGATCCGAGAACGCCGATCTCCTCAAGGGCGGTCACCTCCCCTGTCCAATTCATCCCCCTTCCTCCCCACTCCTTTGAAAACCGCAGCCCGAGGAGATTCTCCGATGCCAGGCTCTCCATATACCCTTTCGGATACCTCACCTCCTCCGCATCCATGGCCCGGACAAGGGAACTCGGAATCTTCTCTTTGGCAAACCGTCGCACCTCCTGTTTCAGTTTCCGCTCTTCCTGCGTCAATAGAATCTCGAACATATCCTCCTCCTTGTATGAAATCATCTGATAGAATGCACTATTGATATGAATTCTTCACCCAAAACCCAAAAAGAATCAAGAGTTTTTTTATTGACAGAGAGGAGAAATAAGTTGAATAATGTTCGGTGAATTTAGGCTTTCTGAGGAGGGTAAAGATGAAAGAGTTGATCAAGAAGAAGGCGAAGGAGCTGGGAACGGATCTCGTCAGTGTTTTGAACCTGGGAGACTATAAGAGTCCCCGTTCGCCGGATCCTCTTCGTTACCTGCCAACGGCCAGGTCCATCGTCGTTTTGGCCTTTACACCCCTTGCAGGCGCTTACAGATATCGGGAGAACACCTGGAGCAAGATGCCCTCTTTTCTATACAGTGTGGAATCAGCCGGCAATACCGCCGCCTACCATTTAGGAAAGTTTATGGAAAGGGAACTGGGCGCCGAATCCTTTCTCGTCCAGGCCCACCGGCCTTTTGAAATCAATGAGGAGACTTTCCGTTCTCCCATCGGCAGCATCTCGCTCCGTCATGCCGCTGTTCAGAGCGGGTTGGCGGTCTGGGGCAAAAACACTCTTGCATTGACTCCTCAATATGGGCCCCGCGTCATGTATCTCGGTCTTCTCAATAGTCTGGACCTGGAATCCGACCCTCCCCTGGAAGGCTATGATCCCTGCTCCGCCTGTCAATATGACTGTCGATCCACCTGCCCGGGAAAAGCCTTCACAGAGGATGGCCGTGTCCTGAGCCACCGCTGTGTAAAGGTAAGTCAGCCCGATGATGTAGGAAACTTCATGCGGTTTTTAACTGAGATGGCAGGGAAACCTTCAATGGATGAACGTCTTGAGATGATGAAGTCGCCCCGTTTTTTCCGCCACCTGCAGTATCTTCAATTCTTCATCCATTACCACTGCGACAACTGCACCCGGCACTGTTCTGGAGACCTGGCGGGTCCGACAAAAAACTAATATTATTAATGAGATACGAATTCTCTTGCTATCTGGGTTGGAATAGATTATAGTTGCCCCATATCAAGTTGCAAAGAGCCTATGGTCTTTTTAAGGTGAAAAAACCGCAAAGAACTCTAAACAACTCCTTTGCGGTTTTTTTTATAAAGTGATCAAGCCCCTCCTGGCCCGATGAAATCCCTCGCTCTGCTATCAATAAAAACGAATTTACACAAAGAGATTAAAAGAGGAGAGAAGCTTGGAAGATCGGGATTCAGAAAAAACTTTCCTATTTGAGCCAAATGAAGATCCCATCCTTCTGTCCGAGGAGCTGGATATCGACCTACTGGGCGAGTTTCCGGTAATCGCATTGGAGAATGAAAGCCTTCGTCTATCGGAAGAGGACGATGCGGCTGGAGCGGGCTATGTCGGCCTCCAAGGGAAGATGGTCGATCCTGTCCGGATTTATTTGAAGGAGATGGGATCCTTCCCTTTATTGACCCGCGAGGGAGAAGTGGAGGTGGCCAAAAGGATTGAAAACGGACAGCAAGAAATCCTTCGTGTGGTTCTCAACTGCCCCATTGCGATCAAGGAAATCATCATGCTTGGGAAGATCCTCCGGGCCGGCAAGGTCAAGGTCGGTGAGATCACGAATGAAATCGACAATGAAGTGATCAATATTAAAGAAGAGAAGTTTCAAAAAAGAAGGATTCTTTATCTCATCGATAAAATTAAGAAGGAAACAAACAACATTCAACTTCTTCATAAGAGATGGAGAACCTTGAAAAAGAAATCTTCTAAAAAGAAGACTGAGGAGGAGGTCAGCAGAAAACAGGCTGAAATACTCCTGGCATTTAAACGGATCAACCTGAGGGGAGAGCAGATTGACAGGATCTTACGGGGACTCAAGCAGTTGAATATTCAAATGGAAAAGGCCCAGCAGGAGTTAAAAAAATATGGAGGACCTTCAGGAAGTTCAATCCGGGGAATGAAAAAACCGAGGCTCCATCGGGGGAACTTGAAACGAAAAGATGGGGAGGAGAGGAACAGGCTCGTCCGGAATATCAAGCGTAAAATAAGCAGGATAGAGGCGGAGTGTGGCCTCTCTTCAAGCCAGCTTAAAGAGGCTCTCAGGGCGATCGCGAAAGAGGAGGCCCGGGTGAATGAGGCGAAGGCCGAATTGATCAAGGCCAACCTGAGATTGGTCATCTCCATTGCCAAGAGATATATGAATCGGGGGCTTCAGTTTCTCGATTTGATTCAAGAAGGGAATATCGGGTTAATGAGGGCCGTTGAGAAGTTCGAATACCAGAGGGGCTATAAGTTCGGCACCTATGCCACGTGGTGGGTTCGCCAGGCCATCACCCGTGCCATTGCCGATCAGGCCCGCACCATTCGCATCCCCGTCCATATGATCGAAGTGATCAACAAATTGAACCGGACCTCTCGGAACCTCGTGCAGGAAATGGGAAGGGAACCGACCCTCGAGGAAGTCGCTGAAAAAATGGGGGTGTCTCTTCCCCATATTCAGAAGATTTTGAAAGCGAGCAAAAAAACCATCTCGCTCGAAACCCCCATCGGCGAGGAGGAGGAGAGCCGACTGGAAGATTTTATTGAAGATAAGGAATCCATTTCTCCCCAGGATGCTACCATCAGTTCCAATCTGGTGAAACAGATTCAAAGCGTTTTTTCCACTCTGGATAAGCGGGAGGAAAAGATTCTGAGGATGCGGTTCGGGATTGGAGAGAAACACGATCATACCCTCGAGGAGGTCGGGCAGGAGTTTAACGTCACACGGGAACGAATCCGGCAGATTGAGGAAAAGGCGCTGAAGAAATTAAGACATCCCAGCCGGGCAGAAAAATTGAAAAGTTTTACCGAATATTAAGAGAGCTCTGGAAAATGATTACAGGCTCTCTTGATTACACACCTGCCTGCCCTGCCTACCGGCAGGCAGGCGTAGGCAGGGATTTCAAAAACAGATTCGAGTTTTTTCAGAAATTTCATTATAAAAGGAGAGAGACGATGAACATTTATGTGGGAAATTTGTCATTTGACGTTACAGAGGAAAACCTTCAAACAGCCTTTTCAGCCTTCGGGCAGGTCAGCTCAGCCACCATTGTGAAAGATAAGTATAGCGGCCAACCCCGGGGTTTCGGCTTCGTCGAAATGCCTGATGCAAATGAGGCCAGGACGGCGATTGCAAACCTCAACGGAAAAGAACTCAATGGCCGGCAGATGAATGTGAATGAGGCGCGGCCCCGGGCAGACCGGGGAGGCTCAGGAGGCCGTGGCGGGGCCCGTGGGGGAGACCGTGGGGGAAGATCCAACTTCGGCGGAAGAGGCCGTTATTAAGATCGGCTAAACATTTCGGGATAATAAAATGTCTGCGTCCGTTTCACTTCACAAAGAAGTGTTTTGCCCATAGACATTTTTTCGATTTCGATCAGCCTCAGGAAAGAAGGGAACAGGATGCAGAGAAGAAGACACACAAGGATGCGAAGTTCAAGGACCAGCCGCCCAAGCCGTCCAAAATTCTACAGAACCGCATGTGCGGGTTGCGGAAAAGAAGTGGTCCTTCAAGTGGCTCCGCCCGAAGGCAAAACACTGATGTGCCTGGAGTGTTTTAAAAAATAATCTTCCTTTTTAAAAAGGTTCTTCCGGCATTAGCGTGGGTAAGACGATACCGGTCACCCTGAGTCCCGCCCAGGCGGGATCGAAGGGTGAAACCGTTAAAAAGTGAAGAGTTCGATTCCACCTGAAACATTGAGCACGATGCCGGTGATGTAGCTGGCTTTGTCCGAGGCTAAAAAGACAATTGCATAAGCCACGTCTCCGGGCTCTCCGGGCCTTCTGAAAGCGGTCCGTTTGATCAACCTCTCCCGCATCTCTTGCGGTATCGAATTAAAACCTTCAGAATTGATAATCCCCGGGCAGACGACATTGCAGGTAATGCCATACCTGGCCCCTTCGAGGGCCATGGTTTTGGTCAATCCAATAATCCCTGCTTTTGTCGTGGAGTAACTCGCCTGGCCGAATCCTCCGAGCGTCCCTGCCACAGAGGCCATATTGATGATCCTTCCCCACTTCTTCTCCTGCATATAAGGCCAGACCGCTCGAGAGCAGTTAAACGTGCCCGTAAGATTGACCCGGAGATCCCTTTCCCAGAGTTGATCCCTTTGCTCCGGAAGCTGGCCGAGATGATTCAGGGTGGCGGCGCTGTTTACAAGGATATCGATGGAACCCAACTCGTTCTTGATTCGACCCACCCCTTCTTTTACTTCGTCCATACGGGTCACATCCATCTTGATCGCAAGAGATATTCTTCCCATCGCCCGAACCGCTTTGGCCGTCTTCTCTGCCCCGTCCATCAAAATATCGGTAACGACCACATCCGCGCCTGCCTCCGCCAGGGCCAGAGCATCCACTCTCCCCAGATCTCCCGCACCTCCGGTGACCAACGCAACCTTCCCTTTGAGCATCATCTTTTCATCCCCCTTTCAATTCACTGGCTTTAGATTCTCGACGAAAAGCCTTAAAGAATCAAGAGAGCTTTTTAATCCGAATATCGCGAATGAAAACGAATAGGATGAATAGAAATGATTCGGCATGATTAATACAAATGAATTTATTTCTTTGACATGAGGCCCCTCACCTCGGTTTCGAGTCGCAACGACCTCCCCTCTCCCCACTGAGACTGTGTCACAATGGGGAGGGTGAGGGGTAACAATTTTTAGCATAACGAATGAAAAAACTCTACCTGTCTCCATATCGATATGATACAATGCAGCCCAACAGAGGAGGAATCCCAATGGCCTATCGATATGGAGATCGTTTTCAACTCGGCCTGTTTCCACCCAGCATTGAAGACTACGTGGCCCCTAATAACCCGGTCAGAGCCTATGATGCTTTTGTGGTAGCCCTTG
>JAGXTA010000183.1 GCA_018333535.1 Deltaproteobacteria bacterium
GATTGCTGGAAGCTTGGCGAAATGCCCGCATGACTCAAGCGGATATCGCCGTAGCGCTTCAAAAACGATTCCAAATCCGTTTTGATTCCTCTTGACCCACTCAATTGCCCCAGTTCTCTCCTCCCCCCCTGACAACCTGAACTCTGATTACGATCCCAATCCACGGATCATCGGCCTCTTATTCCCTTCTTCTTGGGTCCTTCCATCCCAACAACCTCCTACATGGATACACCGCCTCCCCCCACCCCCTGACTCTTCATTGCTGTGGGATTCGAACCGGTCTTGACAATTGGGAAGAAATATGGTTTACTCAAAAAGTTTAATCATTTCAAAAAACAAGGCACGTTAACGAAGAGGGATTCTATGAAGAGAACCTACCAGCCAAGCACGATCAGACGAAAGAGAACCCATGGCTTTTTAGAGAGGATGTCCACCCGAAGCGGCCGCAATGTCCTGAAGCGGAGGAGGGCCAAGGGGAGGAAAAGGCTGACCGTTTAGTGAAGGGATCGTTCAGGTTCACTCAAAAGGAGAGGATTGCCCTTCCACAGGATTTTAGAAGGGTGATGAAGTCAGGAAGGAGGCTCATCTCAAAGCATTACATCCTCTTTCTTCAGGAGAACGAGAGAGGATTTCATCGATTAGGCATCGTCGTAAAAAAAGAGGTCGGTCCGGCAAACATCCGCAATAGAATGAAACGGCATCTCCGTGAGTTCTTCCGCCTGAACAAACAACAGATCAAAGGGTCGTTTGATATGATCATCCTGATAAAGAAGGGCAGCCTTCCCGAATATTACAGGGAGACCGAGGAAGAATTAAGAAGGGTCCTGGCATGATGGAAAAAAGGGTTGTTAAAATTCTAAGGGGAGTGTTATTGACCCTGATTCGTATCTATCAGCACACCTTCTCGCTCACCTTGGGCCCCTGCTGCCGTTTTTACCCTTCCTGCTCCTCTTATGCCTTTGAGTCGATCGAACGTTTCGGAATAGCAGAAGGGGCACGGCTTTCTTTTAAGAGGCTGATCAGGTGCCACCCTTTCAATCCCGGAGGTTATGATCCTGTGTCTGAAATCAACCCGTTCGACTCCCCGGTCTTGAAGCACAGGGATGCTCAGGGTTGATACTGAGCAGAGTCTTTACCCGGTTTAAAAAACGGGACTTGGCTCAGTCGAACGTATCAATAAAAATCCATAGGAAGGAAGATCAGTAAAATCAATGATGGATAAAAGAGCTTTATTGGCGATTGTATTGACATTTTTAGTCATTTTCTTCTGGGGGACCATCCAGTCCAAGTTTTTCCCCCAACCCCCTCCCGCGGACCAACCCCCAAAAGAGGTCAAAAAAGAGGAAGTTGTCCCTGCGGAGAAGAGGGAGGTTAAACCTCTAAAAGAGGAGAGGCCCATCTCCAAACCCAGAGATTTTATTAAAAAAGAGATTTCGGTTGAAACGAAGAACTATATGGCAATATTTACCAATGAAGACGCGAGGTTGAAACATTTTAGGCTGAAACAATATGAGGACAGGGTAGAAGAATCCTCTCTCACCATAAAACTGACCCAGTTCTTCAAAAACCTCTTCGGCGGAAAAATTGAAGAGCCGAAAAAACCAAAACCCCTCGATCTTGTGAATACAAATGAAGAGGAAGGACTCCCCCTGGGGTTTATCTTTCAACCATCCCCTGACAGTGGAGGATGGGAGATTGACAAGGAGAAGCTCCAGGTCTTAAAGGAGGGAGAAAAAGGAGAGATCGTTTTTTCAAAAAACTTAGATAATGGTTTGAAATTATTAAAGAAATATAGATTTACTTCGGAAAATAATGTCATCGATATTGAGGTGGAAACACAGAATACCACAGCAAACGAAATCTCTACCCAGCTTGGTTTGGAATGGACCGGAAAGGTTGAGCTGGAAAAATTTGCAGACAATGAGAATAAAGATTTTGGCTTGAAATATGCCTTTATGAAGGACCAGAAGGTAGAAAGAAAGGATCTCGGAGGTGTAGGCGCTGCGGGGTGCACGCCTGGCTGTGGATCACCCAAGAAGACATTGGAACCTTTCGAATCGTCGGATCAGGGCGCCATCGGATGGTATGCCTTCGAAGGAGAATATTTCACGGCCCTTCTTGTCCCACCCTCCTCGGAAAAGAATATCCTCCTCAATGTAAAAGGTAATGATAAGAATATGTTAAAGGCTCAATTAGGCGCCCCGCCTGTCTCTGTGCCACCCAAAGGGAGTATCAGAACAACTTACAGGATCTATCTGGGCCCCAAAGTGATAGATTCACTGAAGGAACTGGGCGTGGGGGCAGAGGGTTTGATCGACTTCGGCTTTTTTACAATTGTGGCAAAACCCCTTCTCTGGTTCCTCAAGATAACCCACACCGTCACGAAAAATTTCGGAATCGATATCATCATCCTGAGCATTTTAATTAAAATAATATTCCTTCCATTAACCCAGATCAGTATGAAGTCGATGAAAGAGATGCAGAAAGTCCAGCCGGAGATGAGCCGGCTTAAGGAGCAGTTCAAGAATGATAAGGCAAGGCTTCAACAGGAGACAATGCTCCTCTACAAGAGGCGTAAGATAAACCCGATGAGCGGGTGCCTCCCCATGTTGGTTCAGATACCGGTCTTCATTGCCCTCTATAACGCCCTTCAGAATTCGATTGAGATGAGGCATGCCCCCTTCATCCTCTGGATTATGGACCTCTCTGCAAAAGACCCCATCTATGTCACCCCAATTATCATGGGCGCCACCATGGTCCTTCAGCAGAAGATGACCCCCACGGCCGCCGATCCGGCACAGGCAAGAATTTTCATGCTGATGCCAATCATGTTCACCTTTCTCTTCCTAAATTTTCCCTCCGGTTTGGTCCTATACTGGATGGTCACCAATGTCTTATCGATTGCGCATCAATATTATATGAATAAGAAATGATGAGGTTAACAAGTTGAAAGAAGAAGCAATCGATACGGTTAGACAGATGATGGAACGACTGCTTGAGGTTATGGGAATGAAAACAGAGGTAAAAGCCTCCGAGAGAGGAGAAGACCTCTATGTTGATATCACGGGCGACAGGGAAGGCGTCCTGATTGGAAAACATGGCCGTACGCTTGATTCTCTTCAATTTCTTTTTAACCGGATGGTGAATAAACAGCTAAAAGAAGGGGTAAAGATCTATATCGATGTGAACGGCTATAAAGCGAAAAGGACTGATTCATTAACGAAAATGGCCGCCCGCCTGGGAGAGAAGGTAAAAAGAAATGGAAAATCTCTTACGATAGGCCCCTTAAATTCCCATGACCGCAGAATCATTCATTTGGCTCTAAAAGAAGACCCTACCCTGGATACGGAAAGCCTTGGAGAAGGGGAGATGAAGAGAATCAGGATCATCCCCAAGAGTCAGACCCCTTGAACAAGATTACCACAAATTTTTCTAAAAGTACCTTTCACGGGACAGAGGAGACGATAGCAGCCATTTCAACCCCTTTTGGAGAGAGTGGCATTGGCATCGTCCGCATGAGCGGGCCCTGCGCCGAATCAATTATCAGACAGATATTCAGACCGAAAAATGACCAATCCTCTTTTATTTCACACCGCTTCCATCACGGAGAAGTCATCGACCCAAGCAATGGCCGTTCTGTTGATGAGGTTCTCCTCGTTCTGATGAGAGCTCCAAAGACCTATACGAGGGAAGATATCGTGGAGATTCACTGTCATGGAGGATACCTCGTTCTCCAGAAGGTATTGGAATTGGCGCTGGTGCAGGGGGCCAGGATGGCTCAACCGGGTGAGTTCACAAAGAGGGCTTTTCTCAATGGGCGTATTGATCTCACTCAGGCAGAGGCTGTCATTGACCTGATCAAAGCCAGGACAAAAGAAGGCATCGATATTGCGAATCAGCAACTGCGGGGCTGGCTAAATAAAGAGATGGTGTTTCTCAAAGAAAGGCTGATCAACCATCTCTCTCTGATCGAAGCCCATATCGATTTTCCGGAGGAGGAGATTGAAACAATTCCTCAGTCCCAAATGAAACAGGAACTCATCGATAGAGTTCAAAAATTAGAAGAATGGGTTTCCACCTATGAAGAGGGAAGAGTGTTTCGGGAAGGGATCTCCTGCGCCATTATTGGGAAAACAAATGTGGGGAAGTCAAGCCTTCTCAATGTCTTATTGAAGCAGGAGAGAGCCATCGTCACTCCGATTCCGGGAACGACGAGGGATATCATTGAAGAAGTTCTGAATATCCATGGTATTCCAGTCCGTTTGATAGATACCGCAGGGTTGCGAAAAGCCAGAGATTTCATTGAGAAGGAAGGAGTATCGAGGGCAAAAGAAAGGGCAGCAAATGCCGACCTCATCCTTCTAATCCTTGATGGAAGCCGGGAACTCAATGAGGATGATCTTGAAATCTTTTTTGAGATCAAAGAGAAGAAGAAAGTGGTCATTGTCAACAAGAAAGACCTTCCACAGAAAATTTCTTTAGAAGAACTTAGGAACCGATTTCCGATGGAGCAGCCGGTCTCGATTTCAGCCCTTAAAAATGAAGGGATCGAAGAGTTGAAAAAGACCATCTATGTCACCCTGATTCATAGAGAGGTCAGAATATCGCCGGAACACTTGATCGTGGCCAATATCCGGCACAAAATGTTGCTTAGCCAGATAAAAGAGAGCCTTTCCAATGCCGTTAAAGGTTTTGAGGAGGAGGTGTCTTTTGAGTTCATTGCCTTAGAAATCCGCTCCGCCCTCGACAGCCTAGGAGAAATGGTTGGCGAAACCACAAACGAAGAGGTATTGAGCAGAATCTTCAACCAATTTTGCATCGGCAAGTAATGTTTCACGTGAAACACCATTGCCGGGGACGTAGTTAAATTAATTAAATATCTTGACTCCCCTATCTAACTGTGATAACAAGTGTATATGGCAAGGGGTCCCAGGTTAGATGCTCCGGGAAGCTTACATCATGTTATTGTCCGGGGAATCAATAGAAGAAAGATATTTGAGGACGATAAAGACAGGGAGAACTTCCTTGCCCGGTTGGGGCAGGTGGTTAAAGAAGAGCAAGCCACCTGTTTTGCTTGGGTATTAATACCCAACCACGCGCATATCCTCCTTAGGACAGGCACGGCACCACTGGGAAAATTGATGAAAAGGTTGTTGACAGGCTATGCTGTCAGCTTCAATCTGCGACATCAGCGATCCGGCCATCTTTTTCAAAACCGCTATAAATCCATCTTGTGTGAAGAGGATTCCTATTTGCTTGAGCTGATACGCTATATCCATCTCAACAGCATACGAGCTGGGCTGGTGCAGGATATAGACGAACTGGACAGACATCGCTGGTGTGGTCATTCGGCTCTCATGGGAATACAGAATCGACCGTGGCAGGAGAAGGAGGAGGTGTTGTCTTATTTCAGCCAGAGAGAGGAGTTAGCCAGAAGGAAATATCGGCAATTTGTCTTTGATGGAATAACATTGGGGAGAAGGGTAGAGTTAACAGGAGATGGGGTTAGGCAGGATGGAAAAAAGCTGGCGGGGAAAACTCTAAGAAGGCTCGACAAAAGAATACTTGGTAGTGGCGCATTTGTAGAGAAATTTTTGGCCGAGGAAGAGAGAAAGGTTAGACAGCAAACTCCACTTAAGAGGAAGTGGATCAACGTTAAAGAGTTTATAGATATTGTTGGCGAGAAGTTTGGGATAACCAGGGAAGAGATTACAGGAGGAAGTCAGAGGCATTCGGTCAGCTTGGCGCGATCCGTATTTTGTTTTTTGGCTTCAAAGGATTTGGGATTGACGGGGAGAGATCTGTCAAGAGCATTAGGTCTTACGCCTGCCGCCATCCACTACGCTGTTCTACGAGGAGAAAAATTTTTAGCTGAGAATCAGGAAGTGAAAGTGGGTCTTTATAAATATTTAAATATTTTAACTACGTCCCCATGATACCGCATATCCTCCTCATCAACCCCTGGATTACAGATTTTGCCGCCTATAATTTCTGGATTAAACCACTGGGACTTCTTTATATTGCCGGCCTTCTCAGAGAAAATGGATTCCGGGTTACCCTGATTGACTGCCTCGATTTCTATAGCAAAACAAAAAAATTTGGGGACGGAAATATTTTTAAGACAAAGATTGAAAAACCTCTTTCCCTGAAATCGATCCCAAGAAATTACTGCCAGTATGGAATTCCCGAAGAAATGCTGTTGAAAAGGTTATCAAATCTTGATGAACCAGACCTAATTTGCGTTACTTCCGGGATGACCTATTGGTACCCAGGTGTCTTTAAACTTATTGAAATAACAAAGAAATTCTATAAAAACGTCCAGGTTATTCTTGGAGGAATCTATGCCACCCTCTGTTACGATCATGCAAAAAGGTATTCTGGGGCAGACATTGTGTATAAGGGTGGAAATGAATTGGATGCGGTTAAATTGATTTCAAAATTAACCCAATTCCGCATTCCGCATTCTGCATTCCGCAATATAAATTACCCAGCTTTCGATCTCTATCCCCATCTCGGTTATGTCTGCATCACAACAACGCGTGGTTGTCCTTTCCGTTGCACGTACTGCGCCTCACCTATTCTGTCAAAAAGTTTTGCGAGACGGGATCCCTTTAAAGTGATAGAAGAGATTGAACATTGGACAACCAATTGTAGAATTAATAATATTGCTTTTTATGATGATGCACTTCTTGTCGATCCATCCAGACATTTCATTCCGATGATCAAAGAAGTGATCAAGCGTTCCATTCGATGTAACTTCCACA
Organism: Deltaproteobacteria bacterium; assembly: GCA_018333535.1. Taxonomy (GTDB): domain Bacteria; phylum Desulfobacterota; class BSN033; order BSN033; family UBA1163; genus RBG-16-49-23. The sequence goes on from JAGXTA010000183.1 coordinate 6,765, forward strand.
CTCCTAATGCCCTCCATATCAGGGAGATTGATGATGAGGTTGCAACGCTTCTCTATCAAGGCCAATTTAAAACAATCCGACTTGGCTTTGAGACATCGAATGAAAAAGCTCAAGTCGAAACTGGGGGGAAGGTGGACAATCATGAGTTCCGGCGGGCGATCAAAAATTTAAAAAGGGCAGGGTACTCGCGTGATGAACTCGGGGTTTACATCATGGTAGGATTGCCAGGCCAGAGGGTAGGGGAGGTTGAAGAGAGCATCGCTTTTGTGAGAGAAACAGGTGCAAAACCAATCCTGGTGGAATATTCCCCCATCCCTCAAACTCCCTTTTTTGAAAAGGCCAAGAGGTTTTCTCAATTCGATATTGAAAAAGAGCCGTTATTCCAGAATAATTCCATCTTCCCCTGCCAGTGGGACGGGTTTACTCTATCAGACTTCAGGAGGTTAAAAGAGAAGATAAAAAGGGAGGAAATTTAATGAAACCCTATGAGATCATCAAAGATATTTTTATTGTAGGAGGGCCTGATATTACGGATAGTCGGGATGGATGCGTCTATCTGATCCATCTGGGTGAATTGATCCTGATCGATACAGGGGCAGGTTGGAGCATTGAGAAGATCATTGGCAATATTAAAAAATTGGGGTTAGATCCTAAGAATCTTAGTAAGATCATTTTAACCCACTGCCATATCGATCATATTGGAGGTGTTCCGGAACTTAAGAAAAGGTTCGAACCTAAACTGTATATCCACAAATTGGATGCGCCTCCTCTTGAGAATGGAGACCGGATCCAAACAGCGGCCACCTGGTATCAAACCACTTTTCCTCCCACGCCCGTGGATGTAAAATTGAATTTGACTGAAGAGGCGCTCACGATTGGCGAACAGAAGATCGTCTGCCTGCATACGCCAGGCCACACACCAGGATCAATCTGCATCTATTTGGACCGAGACGGGAAGAGGGTTCTTTTTGCTCAGGACCTTCATGGACCTTTACTTGAAGAGTTTGGTTCCAATCTCAAAGATTGGGACCGTTCAACAACGAGATTACTCGACCTCAATGCTGACATCCTCTGCGAAGGCCATTTCGGGATTTTTAAAACCAAAAAGGATGTGAAAAACTATATCCTCTCCTACCGCCGCCAGTACGGAGTGGAGTAGCCCAACACAAATACAAACGTTCCCCTTTTGCAAATGGGAAGGTGTGAAAAAATTGCATTTCCAGAATGGCCTTCGTTCCGGCCCGCATGGGTGGGGGGATTGGAGAAGCTTTAGGGCGGAAAATCTGATATTAAACTATATTGTCTAAATCTGGATAATAGCTCTGTATTACCGAAAACGAAGGTTACCCATAACATCTAATGACCCGCGTTCTAAAGCTTGGACAAAACACTCATCCATGTGGGCCGAGGCACAGGATACCAATTTTTTTACAGCTTCCGGGGATTGAGGGGGATGCGAAATATATTCTTGACAAAAGAGTATTTATATTATAGTCTTTTCTTGAGAGTATAATAATGGTGAGTTTATATGGCAAAATATCTTAAGAAAGTTCAAGTGTTACTGACCGAACAACAATTGAAAGACCTCGAAGAGATTGCCTCAAAGAATCATAAAAAGCTCGGCACTCTCGTCCGTGAAGCTATCGAAGAGTACCACCTCAAGAAAAAGAAGCAACAGGAGATTGCCGAAGCCGTGGACCGGCTCCTATCACTTCCTGAAGTTCCAGCCCCGGAAGATTATCAAAAATGGGAAGCCGAATATCTTGAGGGGAAGTATTCATGTCGATAAGTGCGCCGCGTGTATGGTTTATAGATGCCAATCTGATCATGTATTCCATCGGCAGCCCTCATCCCCTTCGTGAACCCTGCAAAAAATTCCTTGAAAAAATCAAGTCTCGAGAAATTCTCGGCGTAACGAATACAGAAGTCCTCCAGGAGATCCTCTATCGGTATTTCTCAATAGAAAGAAGAACCCTCGGAGAAATCGCCTATCAATCGATGATCGAATTCTGCACAGATATTTTTCCAGTAAGGGTTATGGACACAGATAAGGCCCTTGAGATTTTAAAAAGGGTCAACGGAATCACATCCCGTGATGCGGTCCATGCCGCCACCATGATCCATAACGGAATAAAAGAGATCATCTCCACAGATCCTCACTTCGACCTCATTCAAGAAATCAAAAGAATCGACCCGTTAAAACTTAGTTGATAACGTTCACGACATCGTGGACAAATTTAATGCTCAGGACATCGTGGAAAAACGTTCTTTGACAATCGAATAGCCACAGCCCGTTATATCATGAACACCCATTTCATATTTAAGGAGGTGTTCATGAAAAAGAAGATTAAGCAACAAAGGCTAAAAGCTGTACAAAGGTTCTTCGATGGCGAAGATCCAAAAGACATTTGTGCATCTCTTGGTCGTTCGCGATCATGGCTGTACAAATGGGTGACACGATATGCCCCTGATAACT
>JAGXTA010000184.1 GCA_018333535.1 Deltaproteobacteria bacterium
CCCCCAGACCATCCACCGACACTTCGAGAAGCGATGCGGATGGTCGCCACTCTTGGAGGCTTTCTTGGCCGCAAACGGGATGGTGAACCCGGAACCAAGAGCCTCTGGTTGGGGCTACAACGACTTGACGATCTGTCGTCGATGTGGAAACTGTTGACCACAACACCTATCTCCCATCCCTCTTCTTTCCCCCTTGTGTCCAGCAACCCAGGTTATGGGTAAGGATCAGTTTGGAAAAGGGGGAATAAGGGGGATTTTAATATGAGATTTAACAAACCCTTAAATAGCCTTACTGTTATATTTCTAGATCAATAGAACAATGATTTTTCACTCAATTGGGGTGTTACTAATTCTATTATAAAGATTTTCTCCGAACTCCCTGCCTGCGGCAGGCAGGCGAACTAAATTTCTTCGAACTTTTCGCTTTGCGAAATGAGGTGAACCATGGACTTTGAACTGACGCAGGAACAGAAAGACATCCAGAAAGCGGCAAGGGAATTCATTCAGGGAGAGTATGATAAGGATAAGATCCTCGAATGGGAGCAGACCCACACCTTTCCTAAGGAGGTATGGAAGAAAGCCTGCAAATTAGGATTCATCGGTATTCACTTCCCGGAGGAATATGGAGGCCAGGGTTATGGCATCACGGAAAACATCCTCGTGGTGGAGGAATTCTGCCGCAAGGATTCCGGAGTGGGAGTTGCTGTGACTCTCGCAGACTTCTCCTCAGAGGTCATCCTCCGTTTTGGAACTCAGGAACAGAAGAAGAAGTATCTCATTCCCGTGACCCATGGAGAATTCATCTCGGGAGGCGCTTACACCGAACCGGACCACGGAAGCGATATCACATCGATGGCCACCACAGCCATCAAAAAGGGCGACTCTTATGTGATCAACGGGACTAAAACGTTCATTACCAATGGGACGCTTGCCGACTTCTTCATCGTCCTGTGCCAGACCGATCCTCATGCCAAACCTCCTTACCGCGGCCAGTGCACGATCATCGTTGAAAAGGGCGCAAAAGGGATGGAGGCAACCGAGATCACTCCTAAGATGGGAATCCGGATGACCTCCACGGCTGAACTCGCCTTCAGCGATGTCCGGGTCCCATTGACGAACCTTCTTGGCGAGGAGAATAAAGGGTTTTATCATGTCCTTGAATTCTTCGATGAGAGCCGCGTTGAGATCGCGGCTCAGGCCCTCGGCATTGGTCAGGGCGCTTTCGATCGGGCTCTTGATTATGCCAAGCAGAGGGAACAGTTTGGAAAGAAACTGGTCGAGTTTCAGATCACCCAGCACAAGTTAGCGGATATGGCGACAAAGCTGGAGACCGCAAGACTTCTGACCTACAAAGCGGCCTGGAACTATGACCAGGGACGGATCGACCCGAAACTGACCTCCATGGCAAAGATGTTTGCAGGGAAAGTGGCGGTCGAAGTTGCGGATGAAGCCATCCAGATCTTTGGGGGTTACGGATACATCACGGAATATGAAGTCGAGCGTTTCTACCGCGATGCCAAGATCACCGAAATCTACGAAGGCACCAAGGAGATACAGAAAAACACAATCGCCTCGGCGTTGATTGGAAAGCTGAAATAGGCAGAAGAAATGTCAAATATCAAAGTCCAAAGTTCAAAGGAAATCCAAAATCTAAATTTCAATTTTTTTGACATTGAATCATTTGGCATTCCTTTGACATTTGAACTTTGAAATTTGGCATTAAAAGAGAGGTTCAATATCACTGAAGAGTTATGATGAACAAAGAAACTGGATCAACGAAGCATGAAGAATTAAGAGAAGTGATCCCTGAAGCCCTGATCATTGGCGCTGGCATTGCAGGAATGCAGGCCGCGCTCGACATCGCGGATAAGGGATTTAAAGTCCATCTGGTGGAGAAGGACCCTTCCATCGGCGGCCACATGGCCCAGCTCGACAAGACCTTCCCCACCCTGGACTGCTCCGCCTGCATCATCACCCCGAAGATGGTCGATACGGCCAATCATCCCAATATCAATCTCCTCTCCTATTCTGAAATTATTCGTGTCGAGGGGAAGGCCGGACATTTCAAGGTAACCGTCAGAAAAAAACCCCGTTATGTCGATGTGACGAAATGCACGGCCTGTGCGGACTGTGTACCCCAGTGTCCGGTGACTCTCCCCAATGAATTCGATATGGGCCTCGGGGTGAAAAAGGCAATCTATATCCCCTTCCCTCAGGCCGTTCCGCTCAAATACACTATGGACCGCAGAGGCACCCCACCCTGCACAGCCACCTGCCCTCTCCACTGTAATGCGCAGGGATATGTGGCGCTCATCTCCCAGGGGAAACTGAAGGAGGCCCTTGCCCTCGTGAGGCAAACTCTTCCATTCCCGGGGATCCTTGCCTATGTCTGCGCCCATCCGTGCGAAAGGGAATGTAAACGGATCGAAGTGGACCGCCCTGTCTCCATCTGTGATTTGAAACGATTTCTGGTCGATCATGTCGAAGAACCTGAATTTGATTTCATCCCTGCTGAAGAGAATTCTCAAAAGGTTGCCATTGTCGGAGCAGGACCTTCCGGGTTGACCGCCGCCTTTGATCTGAGGCGGATGGGCTATTCCGTCACCCTTTTTGAATCACGAAATGAATTGGGCGGCCTTCTTACCCATGGATTTCCCTCTTACCGCCTGCCTCTGGAGGTGGTGAAAAAAGACCTCTCTGTGATTCAAAAGATGGGGATAGAGATTTGTCTGAACACAAAAGTGGGAAAGAACATCTCTTTTGAGGAGATTCAAAAAACCTATGACGCCATCTTTTTGGCTGTCGGTTCAACCGGAGCCGGGCCGATTTCGGACGTTTTCACGGGATTGAACAAAAACCGCAGGGGAATGATTCAGGTTGATCCCCTCACTCTCGAAACGAATTTGAAAAATGTTTTCGCAGGGGGAGATGGGGTCACCGGACCTGGAACCATCGTCGAATCAATGGCGCAGGGAAGAAAAGGAGCGATTTCAATCGACCGCTCTATCCGCGGGGAAGATCTCCGCTACGGCAGGGAGTCCGAAGGAAGACAGGTCTCACCGATGCAGAGCCTCATGCCCGATTCAAAAAGGGATGAACGGGAAATTCTCCCCCATATGGTGAAACCCATCGGACCCGGTCTCACACTGGAAGAGGCAATCGAAGATGCAAAACGTTGCCTCAACTGCGGAGGATGCTCCGATTGCGGCGAGTGCGCCAGGTACTGCCAGCCCAAAGCCATCGTTTACGGAATGCAGGAAGAGATCCTCGAACTCCACGTGGGAGCCATCATTTTGTCGACCGGGTTCGATCCTTTCGATCCGAAGTTGAAACCTGAATTCGGCTATGGAGTCTATCCGAATGTCCTTCACGGGATCGAGATGGAAAGGCTTTGTTCCGCCTCCGGGCCTACAAAAGGAGATATCCTGATCCAGGGGAGGAAACCAAAGGAGATCGTCTTCATCCACTGCGTGGGGTCGAGGGATAAGACCGTTGGAAATGAATATTGCTCGAGGGTCTGCTGTATGTACACGGCCAAACAGGCCCACCTGGTCAGGGATAAAATTCCCGGCGCCCATATCACCGTCCTCTATATGGATGTGAGGGCTTTTGGAAAGGGATTCGAAGAATTTTACGAGAGGGTGCAAAAAGAGGAAATCATCTACCGGAGGGCCAACCCCTCCGAGGTCTATCGGAGAAACGGGAAATTAGTGGTGAGAGGCGAAGATACGCTCCTCGGAGAGCCCATAGAGCTGGAAGCCGATCTCGTCGTCCTCGCTTCGGGCCTCATCCCCCGAAGGGAAGACGATTTCATGAAAAAGATGCTCGGCATGGAAAGCTCATCAGACCGGTTCTATGCGGAGGCTCCCGGATTGGATCCCATCCTCACCTCGGTGGAGGGCGTCTTTCTCGCAGGATGCTGTCAGGGCCCTAAGGATATTCCGGATACCGTAGCCCAGGCAAGCGGCGCCGCCGCTCTGGCCTGCGCCATCTTAGCGAAAGGAAGGAAACAACAAGTTCGGAGTTCGGAGTAATGAGTTCGGAGTTAAAAAATGGTTTGCATTAATGCTTTGCGCTATGCGCCATGCGCTCTGCGCTATGCGGTGAACTGATGAAGATCGGCGTTTATATCTGTCATTGCGGAATCAACATTGCGGCTACGGTTGATATTGAGAAGGTCACGGCCTTTGCCCGTACCCTTCCACATGTGGCCATTGCCCGGAACTATCAGTATATGTGTTCTGATCCCGGTCAGGACTGGATCAAGAACGATATTAAGAATCTGTCCATTGACCGGGTCGTGGTAGCAGCCTGTTCTCCGCGAATGCATGAACCGACCTATCGGAATGCCTGCCGCTCCGCCGGCCTCAACCCTTACTTCTTTGAGATGGCCAACATCCGGGAACAATGCAGTTGGGTCCATCCGAATAAGGAACAGGGAACGGAGAAGGCCATGGATCTGATCGCCTCTGCCGTGGCCAAGGTCTCGCTTCATGAGCCCTTGGAGGAGAATGAAGTCGGGGTCACTCCCGCGGTCCTGGTCATCGGCGGTGGGATCGCAGGAATTCAAGCGAGCCTCGATGTTGCCAACTCAGGCTTTGAAGTCTATCTGGTGGAGAAATCCCCTTCTCCCGGAGGACATCTGGCCCAGCTCAACCGGACTTTTCCCAACCTTGAGGAGACTTCCGCCACCCTGCTCCCTAAATTAGAGGAGGTAAAAAATCATTCGTTGATCCACCTTCTCACTCAGAGTGAGGTCGAAGGGGTGGAAGGTTTTGTGGGAAATTTCAAAGTAAGAATCAGACACGATCCCCGGTATGTCAATCCGGAGAAATGCACCTGCTGTAAAAAATGCGAGGACGCCTGCCCGGTCAGGGTTCCGAATGAATTCAATATGGGACTTGACGAAAGGCCTGCGATCTATCTCCCCTTCCCCGATGCCATTCCACGCTGCTATACGATCGATTCCAAAAACTGCCTCTATCTCCAGAAGGGAGAGTGCGGAAAATGCCGGGAAGTCTGCCCGGAGGCCGCGGTCCAGTTTGAAGAGGTTGGAATGGAATTCGAGGCTAAGGTGGGAACAATCATCGTGGCCACAGGCTATGACTCCTTTGATCCCAGGCTGAAACCTGAATTAGGATACGGCGTCTATAAAAATGTGATCACCGGCCTCGAGTTTGAAAGATTGATTTCTCCGGACGGCCCCACCCAGGGAAAACTCCAATTCAACGGAAAAGAGCCGAAGAGCATCGTCTTCATCCAGTGTGTCGGCTCAAGGGATAAGACGGTCAACAACGAATATTGTTCCCGTATCTGCTGTATGTTCACGGCAAAACAGGCGCACCTCGTCAAGGATAAAATCCCCGATGCCCGTGTGACCATTTGCTACATCGATGTCAGGGCCTTCGGCAAAGGATATGAGCAGTTCTATGAAACCGTACAGAAAAAAGGCATCTTTTACCGAAAAGGGGTCCCTTCCGAAATCTATCAAAAGAATGGAAAATTAATCGTCAAGGCGGAAGATGAACTCCTCGGTGAACCTTATGAAGAAGAGGCTGACCTGGTCGTTCTTGCGACCGGCCTTACACAGAGGAAAGATGCAGGCAGTCTGAGGGGCCTTCTCAAGCTTTCCCTGTCACCGGACCGATTCTATCTCGAGGCCCATCCGAAACTGAGACCTCTCGATACGGCAACCGATGGGATCTTTCTCGCCGGAACCTGTCAGGGCCCCAAAGATATCTCGGATACTCTCTCGCAGGCTCATGGAACAGCCTCCCGGGCAACCATCCCCCTGTTTGCAGGCAGGGTGAGGATCGAACCGATCACCGCTTATGTCGATGTGCTCATGTGTGCGGGATGCGGACTCTGCGAGCAGGTCTGTGAATACCGGGCGCTGAAAATCGATCCCTACCGAAAGGTGATGACGGTTAACGAAGCGCTCTGTAAGGGCTGCGGCGCCTGCAATGCTACCTGTCCCTCAAGCGCCATTAGCCTGAGACACTTTAAGACCGAACAGATCATGGCCCAGCTCCGGGAAGTCTGTTGACTTCCCAGTTCGGAGTAAGGAGTTCGTAGTTCGGAGTTTATCACGTCATTGGTTTAATGAGTTATTTAGTAATCAAGTTGTTGGGTCATTAGGTAAATAGTACGGAGCATTTGGCTTTTAGTCTCCGAACTAATAACTCCGAACTTTATTTTGAAATGCTAATTGTTAATTGACCATTTTGCATTGAGTTTTTTTATGGAAAAGGGTTTGATCCAGATCTACACCGGAAACGGAAAAGGCAAAACCACGGCCGCCCTTGGATTGGCCCTCAGGGCAGTAGGCCATGGGTTTAAAATCCTGATCATTCAGTTTATGAAGGGAAATATCCAATACGGCGAGTTGGAATCTGCTAAAAAACTCTCACCCTACCTGACAATCCGGCAGATGGGCAGGAAGATCTTCGTTTCTAAAGCCAATCCGGATCCCGTAGACATCGAATGGGCTCAAAAAGGATTTGCCCTCGCAAAAGAGGCGATCTTCAGCGGACATTACGACATGGTGATTCTTGATGAGATCAATGTGGCTGTTGATTATGGATTGATTTCGCTGTCCGAACTGCTCCAACTCCTTGGTTCGAAACCGGAGACCGTGGAACTCATTCTCACTGGCAGGGATGCCAGGCCGGAGATCTTGGAAAGAGCCGATCTGGTGACTGAAATGGTGGAAAGGAAACACTATTATGCAAAAGGAGTGAAAGCACGAAAAGGCATCGAATTCTAAACCCAATTGCAAAATGTAAATTTAGTCCCGTGCTTCGCGGGAAAAAGTTAGCAATCAAAAAATGCTTTGAATGTTAATTTTACAATGATAACTTTGTATTGTTAATTGATTCTTTTTGGAAGGGGGTGGGGTGAATGCTCAAAGAGGATCAACTCAAAAAGGTTCAGGAAGACAAGAAGAAATGGGGGGGCGACCTTTCAAAAATGCTCTCCGAAACCCCTGAACGTCTGCCCCGCTTTACTACGGTCTCCGATCTGGAGATCAAAGGTCTTTACACTCCCGAAGATATAAAGGATCTGGATTACTCCAGGGAGGTTGGTTTCCCGGGGGTTTTCCCCTTCACCCGGGGAGTTCAGCCATCCATGTACCGGGGCCGCCTCTGGACCATGCGAATGTTCTCTGGCCTGGGAGGTCCGGAAGAAACGAATAAACGATTTCATTATCTCTTAAATCATGGAGAGACCGGCCTCTCGATCGCCTTCCACTACCCCACCCTGATGGGCTATGACAGCGATTCTCCAAACGCCAGAGGTGAAATTGGGAAATGCGGCGTGGCCGTGGATACCTTGAAGGATATGGAAATTCTCTTCGAAGGGATCCCTCTTGACAAGGTTACCACCTCCATGACGATCAATCCCCCCGCTTCGGTCCTGCTGGCGATGTATATCGTGATGGCGGAAAAGCAGGGGGTAAGTAAAAAAGAGATCGGGGGAACGATCCAGAACGACATGCTGAAGGAATTCATCGCTCAGAAGACCTTCATGCTCCCCCCCAGACCTTCCCTTCGGATCATCGTGGACACCATCGAATATTGCACTAAGGAGGTCCCCCGATGGAATACGATCAGCATCAGCGGCTACCACATCCGTGAGGCAGGGTCTACCGCTGTTCAGGAACTTGCATTCACTCTGGCTGACGGCATCGCCTATGTGGAAGCCGCCATGGAGAGGGGCCTCGATGTGGACGATTTTGCTCCGAGGCTCTCCTTCTTTTTCGACTCCCATATCGACTTCTTCGAGGAGATTGCAAAATATCGAGCTGCCAGAAGAATCTGGGCGAATGTCATGAAGGAGCGTTTCATGGCGAAGAAGCCCCGCTCCTGGATGCTCCGTTTTCATACTCAGACCGCAGGTTGTTCCTTAACCGCCCAGCAACCTTTCAACAATGTGGTTCGCACGGCTTACGAGGCGCTCGCAGCGGTGCTGGGGGGAACCAATTCACTCCACACTAATTCTCTCGATGAGACCTATGCCATTCCAACCGAGGAAGCAGTCACCATTGCTCTTCGGACACAGCAGATCCTTGCAGAGGAAACCGGAGTTACGAACACCATCGACCCGCTTGCAGGCTCTTATTTTGTAGAAGCCTTGACCAATGAGATGGAAGAAAAGGCATGGGATTATATTCGGAAGATCGATGAGATGGGAGGAATGGTCAAGGCAATCGAGAGGGGTTATCCGCAGATGGAGATTGCAGAGGCCGCTTATCGATTCCAGCGGCAGATGGACGCCAATGAGAAGGTGACCGTGGGAGTCAACAAATATGTGACCGACCACCCTCCCATTACGATCTGGAGGATGAGGCCTGAAATTGAAGAGAGGCAGTTAAAAAGGCTTCAGGAAGTGAGACGAACGAGGAACAACGGAAAAGTCAAGGAATGCCTCGGAGAGATCCGGAAGGCTTCTCAAAATGGTGGGAACCTCATGCCCCACATCATCCATGCGGTCAGGGAATATACAACGATCCAGGAGATCTGTGATGTGTGGCGGGAGGTGTTTGGTCGCTATACGGATCCGGGGTATTTCTAACAAAAACACAATGTAAAATGGTCATTGCAAAATTAGCAATTAGCAATGAATTAAGAAGGGATAATTGAAAAGTTTATTTGATATTCCCTTCGTTGCTAATTTTGTCCCGTCTCTGCGGGACTAATTTTGCAATTTGCATTGATTAGTTAGGGATGACGGAGGAGCGCATGGAGCGGAAGATACGAATTCTGATTGCAAAGCCGGGTCTCGATGGACATGACCGCGGAGCAAAAATCATCGCACGGGGATTCCGCGATGCAGGATTTGAAGTGATCTATACAGGGCTCCATCAGACACCGGAACAGATCGTGGCCGCCGCTATTCAGGAGGATGTGGATGGGATAGGGCTATCCATCCTGTCAGGAGCTCACGACTATATCTTTCCGCAGGTGATCCAGTTACTCCAGGGAAAAGGGGCAAGTGATATTGTTGTCTTTGGAGGAGGCATCATCCCCGAAGAGGACATCCTCTCTCTGAAAGGGAGCGGTGTGAAGGCCATCTTTGTGCCGGGAACGACTATTGAAGAAGCAGTCAAGTGGGTCAGGGAGAATATTAAACCACGAAAATAATAGTTCGGAGTGATTAGTTCGTAGTTCGGAGCATTAAATTCTTAAACTCCGAACTCATAACTCCGAACTCCGAACTCAATAACGAAGGGGGGTGAATGCTCTTCAAGTTTCAGGTCTAAAGCCACAAGCCTTAAGTCTCAAGTCTGAAGGTTTAAAGTTTTCTTACGCTATGCGCTCTGCGCTATGCTCTATGCTTTTAAAAGAAAGGAGGGAAACCTAAAATGTCAAAACGAGTTGCAATTATTGGAATAGGGACAACAGGATTTCGTGCCACCACGCCGGATGTCTCCTATAGGGAATTGACCTATGAGGCAGCGATGAAAGCCTATCTCGATGCAGGCGTTGAACCAAAGGATATTGGTTCTTTTGTTGCAACCTCTGAAGATTTTTTGGAGGGTTACAGTATTTCCGATGAGTATTCACCCGACCAATTAGGGGCCGTTCTCAGACCCATCTATACGGTTCCAGGTGATTTCATCCATTCCCTTGCATCTGCCTATATGATGATCCTTTCGGGAGTTGGTCCCATTTCCGTTGCCCAGGGTTTGAGCAAGGCATCTAACATGTTGACCTTATCGGAAATGGTGACCTTTGGGATGGACCCTATCTACAACCGGCCACTTAAAGAAAGCCCCCATGCTGTCGCAGGATTGGAGATGGCCAGATTTTTGTATGAAACCGGAACGACAAGGGAACAATGTGCAAAGGTTGTGGTAAAAAATAGAAAGAATGCCTTAAACAATCCATATGCAGGGCATGGTGTTCTGGTCAATCCTGACTATGTTCTCAATTCTGAAGTCATTTCTTATCCATTGACTCAGATGGACATCAGCCCTCATTCGGATGGTGCAGTGGTCGTTGTTCTGGCAGAGGAAGAGGCGGCGAAAGCCCTCTGTGATAAACCCATCTGGATCAGGGGAATCGGGTGGTGCTCGGATACACCGGGGCTTGAGACTCGAAATTGGGCGGAAGCCATTTATGCACAAATGGCAGCTGAAATGGCCTACAAAATGGCTGGGATTCGTTATCCCAGAAAAGAGATTGACTTTGCAGAGATCAACGACGAATTCTCTTATAAGGAACTCCAGCATCTTGAAGCAATGAGGGTCTGCAAAAAAGGCGAGGCGGGTCCTCTGACAGAAATCGGAGGAACGGAGATCACCGGTGAATTTCCTGTCAATACCTCTGGGGGTTGTCTCGGAGTGGGAAACCTTTATGAACTCAATGGTGGGCATAAAGTGTTCGAAGTGGTCCAGCAGTTGAGAGGCGAAGCAGGGAAAAATCAACTTAAAAACGTAACCACAGGACTGGCTCAGAGTTGGAGAGGTATTCCCACAACGACTGGCACTGTAGTTATTCTAAGCAATTAAAGGAGGTGAACGGAATGAGAAGAGTTGCCATAGTTGGAGCAGGTCTAACTAAATTTTATAGAAACACTCAGGAGACGCCAAAGGAACTGGCCTATGAGGCCACTAAGATGGCTCTTGACTCCTGTGAAATGAAACTATCAGACATTGATTGTGTTGTCCACGGAACAGCGCCCGATGCATTCGATGGTGTCCATATGAAAGGGGAATATCTCTCCGATGGATCAGGGGCTTTTCGAAAACCCTACATGCGCCATTTTGTTGGTGGTGGAACAGGTGTTCTCTCACCAGCCCACGGGTGGTTCCATGTGGCTTCGGGAATGTTCGACACCTGTCTGGTCGTGGCAGAGGAAAAGATGTCCTGTGCTTATCCCCACCCGGCAGGAGCATTTATCACAATCTTTGACCACACCACGGAACAGGCACTCTACCCCACCTTGATCTATATCTTCGCCATCGAGATGAATCGTTTTATGACCACTCATGGCTATCGAAAAGAGGATATTGCACTGGTGGCTGTAAAAAATAAAAAGAATGCAATGGACCATCCGTCAGCTCAATTGCCCGCTGAAATCACAGTCCAGGATGTCCTCAACTCTGAGATCATGGCCTGGCCGGTCAATCGGCTCGACATCAGTCCGACCAGCGATGGCGCAGCTTGCATTATATTGGCGGCTGAACACGTCGCCCGCCGGGTGACTGAGAAGCCAATCTGGCTTGACGGTGTGGGTTGGTCTCTGGATACAGCCTACTGGTGCACACGTGACCTATACTATCCCGACTATCTTGAAGTAGCCGCCCGTCAGGCTTACAAAATGGCCGGGATCAAGGAACCCTCTAAGGAGATTCATATTGCGGAACCTTATGATCCCTTCACTTACAAAGAACTCCATCACATTGAAGGATTGATGCTGGCGCCGCGAGGCAAATCGGTCCAGATGCTGGTAGACGGACATTTCAACAGGGATGGGAATCTTCCCACTTCTCCTTCCGGAGGGCTTTTAGGGGTTGGAAATCCTATTGCGGCCGCAGGTCTGATGAAAGTCATAGAGCTCTATCTCCAGTTAAAAGGAACGGCTGGAAAAAGACAGGTCCCGGGCAACCCTACCTGTGGAGTGGCTAATGCCTGGGGTGATTTAATGCAGGTTGGAACCGTGGTCGTATTGAGAAGCTAAATTGAGAAGCTAAAAGGAGGTGAAGAGATGGAGATTACAAAAAAGATGGTGGAAAAAACGGCGACAAAACTAACTGCCGAGGAGATCTTAGAAGGAAAAGTCCTCTCTGTGAAATGGGAGCCCAAATTAAAATATGCATGGGACAATGGCCCTGCCATCGGTCGATACCTGGCAGAACTGAAAAATGGCAAAATCATCGCCAAGAAATGTGATAAATGCCATCGTATCATGATTCCGCCCAGGATGTTCTGCGAGCTTTGCTGGGTGCCCTCTGGTGAATGGGTCTATGTCAAAGATACGGGCATTGTCAACACCTGGATCATAGGCCATGTAGACTGGAAGGCAAAGCGCCTCGATATTAAGGGAGGCGTCCGGCCAATTACCCTGAGCATCATCGAAATTGATGGGGCCTCAAAAGGAATGGGCATTCTCCATCATCTCGGCGAGGTGGACCCCTGGAAGATTCATCGGGGCATGAAGGTAAAGGCGGTCTGGAAACCACCCGAAGAAAGAACCGGATCGATTACCGATATTAAATATTTCAAACCCGTAAAATAATTTTGAGGATCGAGGCTTAAGGCTGGAGGCAAAAAAATTAGCCTCTTCCCTCTAACCTCAAACCTCTAACAATCTGAGGAGGTGAGATTATGGCATTGATTGAACGATTTCAGAAGACAACGGACATCGGTTACTGGCAAGGCCAGATCCCGTTGAACTATATCTATACTGTGGGAAGGGCCGGCGAAAAGTTCTTCCGTGAGATCATAAACGGTAAGATCTTCGGCGCTAAGTGTGAAGCCTGCAACATCACCTATGTCCCTGCCAAAATATTTTGCGAAAAGTGTTTTGCCAGGCTGGAAGATAAGTATCTGGATGTTGGGACAAAAGGAAAGGTCTATACCTTTACACAATGCTATGAGACCTACGAAGGAATAAGGAAGGAAAAACCGTCGATCGTCACCGTGATTCAAATCGATGGAACTCAGGGCTTTCTCGTTCACTGGCTCGGAGAGATCGATTTCGAAAAGGTTTCGATCGGAATGCCTGTGGAGGCGGTCTTTAAAGCCAAAAAAGACCGCGAAGGAAGCATTCTCGACATTAAGTATTTTAAACCAATTAAATAGTTCGGAGTCATCAGTTCGGAGTTCGGAGCATAGGATTTTAAACTCCGAACTCTGAACTCCGAACTCAAAACTGTTTCCGGAGGAAACCTATGCCGCTCGATTTTGACTTAACCGAAGAACAACAGATGCTGCGAAAGATGGTCCGAAGTTTCGCTGAGAAGGAGATCGCTCCTGTTGCTCAGGAGCTCGATGATAAAGAAGAATTCTCCTACCATTTGACAAAGCGAATGGGTGAACTCGGACTGTTCGGCCCCTTTGTCCCTGAAGAATATGGCGGGAGCAATGTGGGTTATGTCGGTTATATCATTTCTGTGGAAGAGATCGCACGTATCGATGGATCTCAGGCGGCTACATTGGCCGCCGGAAACTCCCTGGGAATCTCGCCTATTTACTATTACGGAAACGAGGAACAAAAACAGAAATGGCTCCCGGACCTCTGCTCAGGAAAAACTCTCTCCTCCTTTGGCCTGACCGAACCGAATGCGGGTTCGGATGCAGGAGCATCCAAAACAAACGCAGTTTTGGAAGGAGATCATTGGGTGATCAATGGGTCCAAAATCTTCATTACCAATTCCACCACCGACATCAGCAGGGTCTGTGTGGTTCAAGCGGTCACTGGTAAAAGGAATGACGGGAAGAATCAGATCTCCTGCATCCTCCTCCCGAATGGCACGCCCGGTTTCACAACCAAGGCCATGCATGGAAAGATGGTCTGGAGGGCATCCAATACCGGCGAACTCTACTTCACCGACTGCAAAGTTCCCAAGGAGAATCTTCTTGGACGGCAGGGAGATGGGTTCCATCAAATGCTTGCCACCCTCGATGGAGGAAGGCTCAGCATCGCCGCCATGGGTTTGGGTGGCGCTCAGGGCGCTTTTGAATTGGCGCTTAAATATGCGAGCGAACGGGAGCAATTTGGAAGACCGATCGCCACGTTTCAGGTCAATGCTTTTAAACTGGCGGATATGGCCACTGAGATTGAGTTGGCAAGACTATTGCTTTACAAAGCTTGCTGGCTGTGCGAACAGCATCGCTCCTTCGGCAAAGAATCGGCGATGGCAAAGATGTACTGCTCCGAGATGTATCATCGGGTCGCTTACCAGGGCGTTCAGCTTCATGGAGGATATGGTCTGATGAAGGAGTATGCCATTGAGCGCCATTACCGGAATCAGAAACTCCTCGACATCGGCGAAGGGACTTCTGAGGTCCAGCGGATCGTCATTGCAAGACACATCGGGGTTCCAGGAAGAGCTTTATAAATTCAGAAGTAGTAATAAATTTTTTTATTTAAGGGGCGACTTCGGTCGCCCCCCAATCCGTTCTATGTTTCTGATTAAGACGCCCCCTTTTCTTCTTTTCATAAGTGGCTGAACATTCATAGATTATTTGCCCCCCCTCCATTTAAGAACACTCCTTTGGGGGCCTCAAATTTTGGTTCACTGGCATCCCAAACCAGAAATAAGCGCTTCCTAAAATCTACTGGGCCGCTTGCCTGGATTCCCATGGAGGATGAGAGACCTAACGGATTCTCGATCCAACATGGTTAAACGGCCTCTTTTGACAACCCATATGTTAAATTAATACAAAACTTATAAACATATTGCCACATAGTTATATAAAAAACGGTTCTATTATGATACACAGAAGAGATTACACGATAACCATTTTATAGCCTTTTTTGTTGCTTATTTAACTTAATCGACGGCCACGTATCATTTTTTGCTTGACATTTCTATATAATATGATATAGTGGCAATATGTTTAAC
>JAGXTA010000185.1 GCA_018333535.1 Deltaproteobacteria bacterium
TGCTCCTGGAGAACGTTATACAACATTGTTGAATCTGACGCCAGCTTTTTCTTTATTCGGTTGTCAAAGAGCTTTTTTCAAAGAGCTAAAGTGTTACTAAAATTCAAATTTCTTAAACATTTTTTGTTTTGAACATTTGGGATTGGGTCATTTGATATTGTTTCGGATTGATCCCTTCGGGAAGCTTCGCCCGTGCTTCGAAATTAGATATTATTTATTAAAATAGCGGTCTGCTTCTTCGGTTAATTCGTTTAGTTTTCTTTCCAAAAGCAGTCGCTTTTCCTCAAGATGGGCCCGATTTCCATCGGGGTCCACAATAATCGGTTCTCCCCAAATAAATACCCCTCTGGAAAAAGGATAAGGGAGAAGAAAACGGTCCCAGGTATTTAAAATCTTTCTTTTGGATGCATTAAATGTAATTGGGACGATCGGTCTTCCCGTCAGCCTGGCTAACTCGATCACACCAATCTGTACCTGTTGCCGTGGACCTCTTGGTCCATCTGGAACAATGCCGATATCTGATCCATGAGCCTTGACCATCTGTTTAAAACCGGAAAAGCCTTTCCTTGTCGTTGAACCTAAAATAGCATGGTACCCGAATCGCTTCAGGGCTTTTCCCATCACCTGACCATCCCGATGGGGAGAGACAAGAAAGCTTAATTTTTTCCCTTTGTAGATGATGGGCATCATCAGCAACCTTCCATGCCAGAAGGCCCCGATCGCAGGGATTCCTTTCTCCCAGAGGGATCTCGGAATCTCCGGATGGATCTCGACTAACCGCATTGTTCGTCCCAGGAGTTTGATGATCCAGAAAGCCAGCCAGGGACCCAGCCATGAAACCAATTTCTTCTTTAATGTTTTAAGAAACATTATTCAGATTGAGGATTGCGAATTGCGGAATTAAATCCGAAATTAAATCAATAGATTTTTTTCGCCTTGGCTGACTTCCAGACCCTCATCCCGTCGTCTCTGAATTGAAGATCATAGAGCCGCCGGTATTCTCCGTTAAGCCCCATCAACTCATTATGAGTTCCCTGTTCCACGATCTCTCCATTGGAGAGAACGATGATGCGATGGGCATTCCGGATGGTGGAGAGCCTGTGGGCGATGACAAAGACCGTTCGTCCTTTCATCAAACTGTCCATGGCCATCTGAACCTCGGTCTCTGAGTCGGAGTCGAGGGAGGAAGTGGCCTCATCGAGGATCAGGATGGGAGCATTTTTTAAAATGGCCCTTGCAATGGAGATTCGCTGGCGTTCTCCGCCT
Source organism: Deltaproteobacteria bacterium (assembly GCA_018333535.1). GTDB lineage: Bacteria > Desulfobacterota > BSN033 > BSN033 > UBA1163 > RBG-16-49-23. The sequence continues at coordinate 1,267 of JAGXTA010000185.1, forward strand.
GAGAGCTTAACCCCTCCTTCTCCGATCACGGTGTCGTATCCCTGAGGAAACCTCTGAATGAAGTCATGGGCATTGGCCGCTTTCGCGGCCTCGATGATCTCCTGCTCCGATCGCTGAAGGCTCCCGTAAGCGATATTGTTTCTAACCGTATCATTGAAGAGGATGGTCTGCTGGGTGACCAACCCGATCTGTTCCCTCAATGATCTCAGGGTCACTTTTCGAATATCCAGCCCATCAATCAGAATCCGGCCCTGTTCCACATCGTAAAAGCGGGGCAGGAGATTGACCAGAGAGGTCTTTCCCGCTCCGCTCATCCCAACAATGGCAATGATCTCACCGGCCCTGACCTGGAGGGAGATCGATTTGAGCACCGGCGCTGAGTCATATTTGAAGGCGACCTCTTTAAACTCAATCCCTTTTGAAATCGGAGAAAGCAAAAGGGCGTCTTTCTCCTCTCTGACCTCGGCCACCGTATCGAGGAGTTCAAAGATCCTTGCCGCGGCAGCCAGACCTTCCTGCACCTCAAGGTTTACCTTGTTCAGATTGCGGACCGGCGCATAGAGCATCAGAAGCGCGGTCATAAAGGAGAAGAAGGTTCCGGGGCTGACCTCTCCCCGGACCACACTGTAACCGCCCACCCAGATGATCACGGCGATCCCGATTCCTCCCAATAATTCCATCAGGGGATGGGAGAGAGCCCTGATCTTCACCCGTTTGAGGAAGATTTTGAAGTATCGTTCATTCTCTTCAGCGAACCGTCGCTTCTCATACTCTTCCATATTGAATGCCTTGACAATCCGGTTGCCGGTGATCGTCTCGTGAAGAAACGTGGTGAGAGACCCCATCCTCTGGAGGCCTTTTTTGCTAAATTTCCGGAGCCTCTTTCCGAATTCTTTGATGGGGATGATGGCAATAGGAAAGATGATGAAAGCGATCAATCCCAGTTTCCAGTCCCGATAGAAGACGACAGCGGTCAGCCCTAAAATGGTCACGGCATCTTTAATGAGACCGGTGATCGCATTGGAGACCGATCCCTGGACAAGATTGACATCATTGGTGATCCGTGAGATGAGAATACCGGTGGGCGTTCGTGTGAAGAAGGAGAGGGAGAGATTCTGAAGATGGTCGTAAAGTCGCTGCCGGATATCCGCCACCACTCTTAAGCCGACGAAATTCATCAGATAGGCCTGACCGTAATCAAAAGCGCCTTTCAGAAGAAAGAGGAGAATGATGGCAATGGGGAGCAGAAGGAGCATCTCCATATCCTTTTTTAGCAACAGGTCTCCGAGGCCGAGCTGGATAATGATATTCTTTACGACGGGCGGAATTCCCTCCTTCTTGAAGAAGACGCCATCCATGGCCGGCTTGACCAGGAGGGCCTGGCTTGCGGTCAGAAGGGAAACGAGAACCATAAAAACCATAGCGAGGCCCAACTTGATCCAGTAGGGCTTAACAAGTTGGAGGAGACGGCGGTAAAGAACCATAGCAATTCTCAATGATCAATTAACAATGATGGTCTCGTAAAAAGTCGTCACTCCGGTCCTGCGGCAGGAACCGGAGTCCAGAGAACTTATAATTATTTGAAAAGACTGGATTCCGGTCGTTGCGACTCGAAACCGAGCTTTCGCCGGAATGACAGAAAGGCGTATTTTTTGACTTTTTACCAATGCATCAACAATGACTAAATTATTTATACGTAGCATGGTATCATACTTTCTCCTCATACAGCAAGGAGAGGACGATGCGGGCGGCACGGCTGGCCGCCCCTGGTTCTCCAAGGCTCCGGCGAACCTCTGCCATCGATTCGACGGCCTTCCCATAAAGAACCGGATCTCTCAAGAGGCAAAGGGCCTCCTCAGCAATCCTCTCGGGGTTGACCTCTTCCTGGAGAAGCTCTCTGGCGGTCTCCTTGCCTGCGATGAGATTGACCAGGCCGATATGCCTGACCCGGATCAGTGCTCTGCCGACCCAGTAAGAAAGGCGGGAAACCTTATACACGATTACCATCGGTTTTCCGAGGATGGCGGCCTCAAGGGTTGCTGTTCCGGAGGCGGTGATGATCAAATCCGAGAGAGCCATCACATCATAATTAAACCCATTGACGATCTTGATTGGAACAGGGACATCCTTCAGAATGGGATAAAGGTCGGTTTCTAAGATGCCCGGAGCAAGAGGGAGAATGAACTGAAGTCTTGGCATCTCCATCTGGAGAAGGGCAGCGGAGGTCAGCATGGGAGGAAGAAGCCTGATCACCTCTTCCATCCGGCTTCCTGGAAGGAGGGCAACGGTCTTTTGTTCGGGATCGATACCGAACTGTTGAAGGGCCTCTTCTCTTGCAAGCGAGGGCCTGACGATATCGAGGAGGGGATGTCCCACCCACTCCACATCGACTCCTGCGGCCTGATAGAGGGGAACCTCGAAAGGGAAGAGGACGACCATCTTCCTCACCCGCTTCGCAATCGATTTGACCCTTCCGGGCCTCCAGGCCCATATCTGGGGGCTGATATAGTAGAGGACGGGTATTCTCTTCTGACGGGCGATTCGGGCAAGCCGGAGGTTAAATTCCGGGTAGTCAATCAGAATAACCAGGTCCGGTCTCTCCTGCTCCATTGCTCCTTTTAACTCCCGAAGCGTTTTGAGGGCTACCCTCAGCTTTCGGAAGGCTTCGGAGATCCCGACAACAGAAAGAGAGCGGACATGATGGAGCAGCCTCATTCCTCTCTTTTCCAGACCCTCTCCACCGACACCGAAGAATTCAATGTCCGGATCGATCTTCTGGATGGCCTCGACGAGATGGGCTCCATGAAGATCTCCCGAAACTTCTCCGGCAACCAGCATGATCTTTTTCAATTTTTATTAATCCTCATGCGTTACGATTCACCCCTTCTTCCATCTTTTGGATGATCGAGAGGGCGACCTCGAGGACCTGCCTTCCGTCCTGGCCGGAGACCTTCGCTCCTTTACGATCCCTTACGCTCTGGAGAAAGGAGCGAATTTCCGCCTCAAGGAGATCGTTTTTTATGACCGGGATCTCATCGGCCACCATTTCAAAAGAGCGTCCCTTTTCAGGCTGGCTCACCTTTTTAGAAAAGGATGCTGCCTGGGAGAAGTAGTCGATCGTCAATGCTCCATCGGGCTGAAAGATTCTTGTTTTACGAATCTTCTCCTTTGATACCCGGCTGGCGGTCAGATTGGCCCTGCACCCATTTTCGAATTCGATGTGCGCATGGGCGACATCAAAGTATGGGGTGAGGATGGGGAGGCCGATGGCATCAAGGCGCTTTACTCTTGAGTTGACCAGGTTCAAAACGATATCGATATCGTGGACCATGAGATCGAGGACCACATCCACATCGGCTCCTCTCCCTGAGAAAGGGGCCAGCCGTTGAGATTCGATTAAGAAAGGATTCCGGATCATTCCTTCTGCGGCGAGGAGGGCTCCGTTAAATCGCTCCAGATGGCCTATCTGCAAGATAAGGCGATTAGCCTCGGCCAGGGCAATCAGCTCATCGGCCTCCTCAAGAGTGCTGGCGATGGGTTTTTCAAGAAGGACATCCGTCCCCCGAAGGAAGAAATCTCTGGCGATGGTATGGTGAAAGGGAGTGGGGACGGCAATGCTAACGGATTGGACTTTACCGAAGAGATCCGAATGATGAGAGAAGGTTTGGACCGGGTATCGTTTTGCCATCTCCCTGCAACGGGAAGGATCGATATCGACCACCCCCACCCATTCCACCCCTTCCATTTTCAAATATTTTTCTAAATGGAATTGGCCGAAGTAACCCCCACCGACCACGCCCACCCTGATCTTTTCCACTTATCGGCAGATCCCCCTCTTGGTCTGCTGGATGAAGCCGAGGAGGTGATCGATCTCCGGTATCCGGGAGATTTCAGAATCCCCAACCTTAATAATAGCCTTCTCCAGTGTCAGACCGGATCGAAAGATGATACGGTAGGCTGTCTTCAATGCCCTGATGGTTTCTTCAGGAAAGTTTTGGCGTTTAATGCCCACAGTGTTAAGGCCGAACAGTTTTGCCCGGCTTCCTGCGGCCAGCATGTAAGGAGGAATATCAAGCACCACACCGGTGAGACCGCTGATAAAAGCATGGGCGCCCACCCTGCAAAACTGATGGATGGCTGCAAGACCGCCGATGACGGCATGGTCTTCAATCACGATATGTCCCGCAAGGGTGGCTCCATTGGCCATCACAACCTGATGGCCGATCTGACAGTCGTGGGCCACATGAGAGTAAGCCATGAAGAAATTACGGTCGCCGATGACCGTCTTTCCCCCTCCCTTGACCGTGCCACGGTGGAGCGTGACGAATTCCCTTATGATATTGTCGTCCCCAAGGATGAGAGAGGTCTTCTCTCCCCTATAGGCAACGGCCTGGGGGGCCTCTCCAATGGAGGAGAATTGAAAGATCCGGCATCGTTTTCCAATCGTTGTCCCTTCTCGAATGACGACATGGGGGCCGATCCAGGTTCCCTCTCCAATGAGTACATCCTTTTCGATGATGGTGTAAGGGCCGATCTCAACTCCCTCATGGATTTCGGCCTTTGGATCGATGATCGCTGTGGGATGGATCATTTCTCTTCCCCCATCATGGCCAGAAGGTCCGCCTCGGCGACCAGTTTCCCGTCCACTAAGGCCTTCCCCTTGAATCCCCAAATGGACGGGCGCTGACGGGTGACCTCTACTTCAAACCGGAGTTGATCTCCCGGAATGACCGGTTTTCTAAAACGAGCATTATCGATTCCCAGGAAAAAGACGGGTCTCTTTCGATACTCCTCGACTTTTTCTTGAACCCCCTCTGGCATTGATTTGAAGACCAGGATCCCGGCGGTCTGGGCCATGGCCTCCAAGACCAGGACTCCGGGCATAATGGGCTGACCCGGGAAATGGCCGGGAAAGAAAGGTTCATTATAGGTCACATTCTTGATGCCCACGATCCTTTTCCCCGGCTCGACCTCAAGAATTCGGTCAACGAGCAGAAAAGGAAAAGCGTGGGGGAGAATGTTCATAATCTCCTTAGCTTCAATCATCTATGTCTCCTTCCCTTTTTCAGAGATTGCTTGTTCGACCTTCTTTAATCGGGCTTCGATATCGGTGAGGGTCTTTTTCATCTCGGGTAATTTCTGAAAAATATTGACCGCGCGAAGCCATTCACGGTGGGGGAAAGCAGGAGATCCCGAAAACGCCTGACCGGAGGGTAGATTCTGACCCACTCCGGATTGGGCGCCCACCATCACATTGTCTCCGATCTCAATGTGACCAACCACTCCCGCCTGTCCGGCAAGGATCACATTTTTCCCGATCTTGGTCGAACCGGCAATGCCGACATGGGCGATGATAATCGAATCCTCGCCGATCTCCACATTATGAGCCACCTGGACGAGGTTATCGATCTTCACTCCCCTCCGGATGATTGTCTGGCCCAGTGCAGCGCGGTCAATCGTTGAGTTGGCGCCGACCTCAACATCGTCTTCAATGATCACCTTTCCCACCTGAGGAATCTTCACATTCGTCTTCCCATCCTTAACAAATCCGAATCCGTCAGCTCCTATCACCACGCCGCTGTGAAGGATAACCCTCTTTCCAATGACCGAGTCCGAATAGACGGAGACATTGGGATGGAGAATGGAACCCTCTCCGATGACAGTGTCCTCACCCACATAGACGCCCGGGTAGAGGGTGACGCAGTCTTCGATCCGGCATCGGTCTCCGATATAGACATAAGGGTAGATGGTGAGGTCTTTGCCCAACTGGGCGGTGGGGTTGATCCGTGCATTGGGATCGATCCCCTTGGGTTGATACGGCTTGACAAAGAAGAGGGTGAGTATCTTAGCAAAAGCGAGCTGAGGGTTGGCTGCACAGATCAGAGGTTTGTCCGCGGTTGTCACTTTGTCTGAGACGATGATCGCCGATGCTCTGGTTTCGCCCAGTTTCCGAAGATATTTGGGATTGGCGATGAACGTGATCTGGCCGGCCTCTGCCTCATCGATGGAGGCCACGCCGGTGATTTCGACCTCGCCATCTCCGACGAGAGTTCCACCCACAAACTCAGCCAGCTCCTTGAGCTTTTTTTTCATCCTTATCTCAATCCCTGCTTTAAGGTTATCAATAAATCCGAAATCCGAATATCGAAATCCGAAAGAAATCCGAATTTTCAAAATTCAAATGTCTTAAACTTTTTTTGTTTCGAACATTTGAAATTTGGTCATTTGAGATTGTTTCGAACTTCGGATTTCGTGCTTCGAATTTAGAATTTTATTTTTTCTGCGTATCATGTAGTTTGATCACCCGGTCCGTGAGGTCAACGGCCTTTGAGGCGAAGAGTACAATGTTCTCATTCAACTCCATGATGAAGGTATATCCCTCGTCCGCTCCTAATTTCTGGATCACCTTCTGAAGCCCCATCGAGATATTCCGCTCCATCTCCACCCTTTTTTGATTCACCTCGTTCTGAGAATCCTCCTGCCAGCGCTGAAATTCCCGGACTTTGTTCTGTAAATCCTTCTCTTTAGTTGCCCGGACATCCGGGTTGAGCATCGGCGCCTGCTTGTCGAGAGCCTCCTTCAGGGCCTGAAGTTCTTTCTGCTTGTCCGCAAATTGACGCTGTACTTTTTCGACTTCTTTCACGATCGTTTTTTTGGCTTCTTTGCCAGCGTTGCATTCATTGACAGCCTTCTGGATATCGACGAATCCAATTTTGAGGCCGGGGGCCTGAGCTTGTCCGAAAGCCAGTCCGAAACCTCCCAGTAGAATGAGGATTCCAATTACTACCACCATTTTTTTACTTCTCATTGCTCCTGCTCCTTTTCTTTTTAGATTTCTTCGTTCTGACACCCCAAACCCTAATAAACCGTTCCTGCTGTAAAGTCAAAGACCTTCGTTTTCTCTCCGGGCTTGGGATTGGGATTGAACCCGAGATCAAGGTGGATAGGTCCAAAAGGAGAGAACCAGCGAATTCCAGCTCCCACCCCTGTCTTCAATGGCTTGATATCTTTGAATTTATCGAATCCCTTACCCACGTCCCAGAAGATCGCCGCCTTCAGACCGATTTCAGAGGCAAGGGGAAAGATCAGTTCAGATTGGAAGCTTATCATCTTGTTTGCGCCCAGGGGTTCTCTGTTCGCATCGAAAGGGCCGGCCATGCCATGTTCGAATCCTCTGAGGGTATGGAGTCCGCCGACATATAACTTCTCATAGATGGGAACCTTTCTGCCACCATAAGGTTCGACGAATCCCACCTTTCCCCTGAGGTTGAGCACTGTTTTCAAAGGGAGGGGAAAGAACCAACTGGTTTCCAACATTCCCTTCACATAATAGTTGTCTCCTCCCAGGATCCCTCCCGCATTCTGAAGGGAGAGGCTGTGCCGTGCCCCCTTGGTCGGATTGTAGAAATCATTGCGGGTGTCCATGGAGAGGGAAAAGGAGAGAGCGCTTGTCACTTTCTCTCCCTCCTGCTCTTTAACAAAACGGGAGGCATCCAGGCTCACATCACTGACCTTGATCTTCTCCAATTTATACGTGGCATCAGCCCGGAGGGTTTCTGTCAACTCTTTTCCGAACCGGAGAGCCCCTCCGGTGATCTTGTAAGAGTATGTGTCAAATTCGCGGTTTTCATGATAGAGGTCAATCCCTCCCGCAAAGTTATATCCAAGAAAGTAGGGGTCTGTGAAACTGAACCTGATGTCACTGGTCTCCGAACCCAATCTGAATTTCAGAACACCATGATAACCCAGGCCGAAGAGGTTGCGGTCCGAGATGGAGGCAGAGCCCACCACGTTTTCGATCGAGCTATAACCGACGCCAAAACTGATGGCGCCGGTGGGGGCTTCTTCCACTTTGATCTCAAGATTAGTTTTCTCCTCCGTGCTTCCCCGGCTGGTGGTCAACTCCACTTCCTTGAAGAAGCCTGTCCGTTTCAATCGATCCTTGCTCTTGCTGAGGCCGGTGGCGCTGTAGAGCTCTTCTTCGGCCACCCGGAGTTCCCGGCGAATCACCTTGTCACGGGTCTTCGTGTTGCCTACAATCTGGATCTTTTCAAAGGAAACCTGTTTCTTCTTTTCGATCTCAAAGGTCAGGTGGACCAATAGATTTTTCTCATCCGTGGAGGTGGCGGGCGCAACCTCCACATTCGCATAACCCTGGTTGGCAAATTTTTCAGTGAGCGAGCTAATGTCCTTTCGGATGGCTGAGTTGCTGTAGATGGCGTTTCGTTTGATCTTGATGCTTCGGAAGAGGTCCTCCTTGGTGGTCAGGATATCTCCCTTGAAGTCGATCTCTCCAAAGTGGTATTGAAAGCCTTCTGTAATCTCGATCTCGATTTGAATCTTTTTCGGATTCTGCAGATCGATCTTCGGCTCGGAGATCTTCACATCGAGGTAGCCATGGTCGATGTAATAGGCAGTCAGCATCTGGGTGTCATTTTTCAAGATGTCTTCATCGAGGATGCCGGTCTTGGTGATAATGGAAAAGATGTTCCTCTGTTTGGTCAGCATAAACTTTTTCAATTCAGAGGATTTGATCTTCTTGTTTCCCTTGAAAACGATCTTTTTAATATGTCCCTTGACTCCTTCTTCGATCTGAAAGGTGACCACCGCTTCATTCGTCTCGAGATAGTCGACCTTATGATCCACCTTCACTCCATAATACCCTTTGGAGAAGTAGAGTCTTCGAATCTGTTCCCCATTCTCCTTCACCTTTTCGAGGTTGAGAATGGAGCGTGTGGCCAGGGTCACCTTCTCCTTGATGTCGTCCAGTTTCACCTTCTGATTTCCGGTAATGAGAATCTCCTTGATGGAAGGCTTCTCCATTACAATAAAGATGATCTCTCTGCCCTTCGGGGTTGACTTGATATCGACCTGGACATCGGAGAAGTAGCCCAGACCGAAGACGGAGCGGAGATCTTCCCGAACCTGGTCGGCGGAGAATGGCCCTCCTTCCCGGCTCTTCACTGTAGCCCGGATGACCCCTTCTTCAACCTTCACATTTCCAAGGACAGTGATTTTGTGGATGATCTCCTCCGAGCCGCTGCAAACCCCGACATAAAAGAGAAGGAAAACGAAAGTGATCCAGATATTTTTATTAACCTTCATGCCGTTCCAAAGGCTCCTTCCTCTTTGAGTTTCATCATCCATATCAAATCCTTCTCTTTTTGTAAACCCCATTTGAATGAAAGGGGCTTTTAGCCGGTGGCTTTTCCATCGGTGAGGAGGATCTGGCGGGGCATTTGTGCGGCCAGACTCGGGTTGTGCGTCACGATGACGAGCGTCACATTCTTCATCCGGTTCAGCTCCTGAAGAAGAGCAAAGACCGACTCTCCTGTTTTCGAATCAAGATTTCCGGTGGGCTCATCGGCCAGAAGGATTTTGGGTTCCAGAACCAGTGCCCTGGCCACAGCCACCCGCTGCTGTTCTCCTCCGGAGAGTTCCCCCGGTTTATGGGAGAGCCGTTCTTTTAAGCCCACCAGGGTGAGGATGGCTTCAGCGCGAAGCGAAGCCTCCTTCTTGGACATCTCCTGGATGAGACAGGGCATCATCGTATTCTCCAGGGCATTAAATTCCGGGAGGAGATGATGAAATTGAAAGACAAACCCGATCTCCCGGTTTCGAAAAAGAGCGAGATCCCTTTCATTCAAAGTGAAGATATCTCTTCCTCCATGAAGCACTTTTCCGGCCGTGGGCCGGTCAAGCGTCCCCAGGATATGGAGCAGGGTGGTCTTTCCCACGCCGGAGGCGCCTACAATGGCAGCCCTTTCTCCCTGAAAAAAAGTGAGATCAATGTCCCTGAGGACTTCGACCTTCTTTGTCCCGTTTCCAAAAGACTTGAAGAGTTGCTGAACCTGAATCAATTCCTTCACACCATGGACTCCTTTGCCCGCTCCACCAATCCTTGAGAAATAGCTTCCTTCATCCGAACAAGCCGTTTTGATGAGATCTCTTTTGCAACGGATTGAAGACGGGGAAACTTCTGGAGGAGGTCATCAAAATCCTCCTTTGACAATTCAAGCAGTTCTGTGGCCTGGGTCGTTTTCGCAAAAGCCATCCGAGGCGTATTGAGAAGCACACCGATCTCTCCAAAGAGATGACCGCTTCCCAGTTTTCCCAGGATCACACGCTTTCCGCGACGGTCCTGTGTAAAGATCTCCACCTCGCCGCTTTTAATCAGATAGAGGCAATGGGAAGGATCTCCGCCTTTAAAGACAAAGGTTGCTTCGGGAACGCTTAACACACGAAACCGTTTTGAAACCTCCTCCCTGTCCGCCAAGGACAAGGGGGAGAACAAGGGGGAGAGGGCGAGAAGGTTATCCAGCACACGTTTTTTAAAGAGGTCTTCGAGCACCTCCTGTACACGGGGGTGGATTTTAATGATTCCCTCCAGTTCGTCTCGGGTGATCTCGATCGTCTCGCATTCCACCTGGCTCTTGACGCTGGCATGCCTTTTCCGGTCAAGGAAGAAACCGAACTCTCCAAAGCAATCCCCCTCACGGATGCTGCGAATCCATCTCTCATCTCCTTCAGGGCATTGTTTGTAGATCCCCACCTCTCCCCTGCAGATGATCACGAGAGAATCTCCCGCCTCCCCTTCCCGACAGATAAAAGTATCTTTGGGGAAGGTTTTTGATTGGACTCGATCGAGCATCGAACGGAGTTCCTGCTCACTCAAGTCTGAGAAGAGGGGGATATGAGGCAATAGCCGAAGATGTTTGGATTCGCGGCTTTTCTCCGTATAGAGTTGAGCGAGTCGCGCATTGGCCTCTTTTTCAAAGGGATCCATCCGCAGGATCATCTTATTAACCGAGATGGCCTGGAGCAGAAAACCATCTCTGGCATAAGATTCAGCCACTTCACGGTATTGCTCAATCGCTTCCTTCTTCTTTTCCAATCGCTCCAGCAATTCAGCCATCTTCAATCTGGACCTAAGATCTGTCGGCTCCTGGTCACAATGCTTTTGAAAAGACTGAAGGGCCCTTTTCCATTCCCTTCGGGAGAGAGATGAAAGGGCCTCTTCTTTGTAAGGGATCCGCTCCTTATTCATATCGCAGCGCCTCAGCCGGATCAAGCTTCGATGCCCTCCAGGAGGGATAAAGGGTGGCCAGCAGACTAATGAGTATGGCCGTAGCGACAATGACGCCAACATCCAGCGGATTGACCTGTGAAGGAAATTTATCAATATAATAGACGTCTCTTGCAAGGATTTTAAATCCGAAGAGATTCTCCAAAAAATCTATGATCTTCTCCAGATTGAATGCGACTGCTAATCCTGTAATGGTTCCCAGGACCGTCCCCACCACACCGATCACGCCGCCCTCGATCATGAAAATCCTGAGGATGGATTTAGAAGGCGCCCCCATGGATTTCAGAATAGCGACATCTTTATTCTTCTCCATGACCACCATGATGAGCGTGGAGATGATATTGAAAGCGGCCACCAGAACGATCAGGACAACAATGATGAACATGATGATCTTCTCCAGCTTGAGGGCGGCGAAGAGGTTGCGGTTCATCTCCATCCAGTCTTTGGTCCAGAAGGGGAACCCCATCTTTTTTCGAATTTCTTTGCCGATCTCTTTCACCTGATAGAGGTCCCCTGTCTTGATCTCGATTCCTGTGACGCGAGCCTCCATTGCAAAAAACTTCTGGGCATTCTCAAGAGAGACATAGGCCATGGTGTTATCATATTCATACATCCCGGAATAGAAGATTCCCTTCACGCGAAACCGTTTCATTTTGGGCATCATTCCCATGGGCGTCATCGTGCCCAGAGGAGAGATGACCTGGATGGGATCATCCATTGTGACGGAGAGGTGTTTGGCCAGCTCCACTCCGAGGATAATGCCCGGAAGATCCTTCTCCTTTACCTCTTTAAGGTCCTGAAGTCTCCCGGCTTTCAGGTTGCGGGCCAGTTCTGTCACTCTGGCCACGCGGTCCGGATCGATTCCTTTGAGAACGACCCCTGAAACCCCTGATTCGGAGGAGAGCATCACCTGACTGAAGATGAAGGGGGCGGCTGAAACCACTCCCTTCACGTCTTCCACCTTCTTGATTGCCTCTTCATAATCATCCATTCCCTTTTCGCTGGCCTTGAGCACCACGATGTGGGCCTGGGTGCCGATGATCTTTTCTTTGATGGTCTGCTGGAAACCGTTCATCACGGACAGGACGACGATGAGGGCCATCACGCCCAGCATTACGCCGGCCACGGAGATGACGGTGATGATGGAGATGAAGGTCTGTTTCCGTTTGGCCTTCAGATATCTCAGGCCGATGAACCACTCATAGCGCATTAGATAGCAACCTTTAAATTCCAATAACCCAAATCCCAATCTCCCAATAAATTCCAATTACCAATATCCAAATAACCAAAACATATGCAGATCAATCCCTTTTTTAGAATTTTGGTCATTGGAATTTGGTTATTATTTGGTGATTGGTGCTTGGAGCTTGGTGATTGATCCGTGGTTCACCCACTCACCAAAGCCCTTTCCAATATTCATCAATCTCCACATACATGCGTCCAATTCAGGATTACCTTTCCATTCGAAGCAGGGGGAAGAAGATGACATCGCGGATCGAAGGGGAGTCGGTCAGAAGCATGACCCACCGATCGATCCCGATTCCCTCGCCTGCGGTGGGCGGCATCCCAAATTCGAGGGCAAGGAGAAAATCCTCGTCAAAGAAAAGAGAGGAATCCCCCTCTTCAGTTTTTTCCTTCAACTGCTGGAGGAAACGCTCTCTCTGATCCAGGGGATCATTGAGCTCTGAGAAGCCATTGGCGATCTCCCGGCCTGCAATAAAAAGTTCAAACCGGTCCACCACGTCCGGGTCTTCTTCATTCCGGCGGGAGAGGGGAGAAATCTCAGTCGGGTAATGAGTGATGAAGGTGGGTTCGATGAGATTGGGCTCCACCCTTTCCTTGAAGAGGTCGGCCAGAACCCTTCCGTGAGACGTCCCCTTCTTCAGTTCCAGACCGAGCCCCCTGGCGATTTCAATGGTTTTTGAGGAATCCTCTAAAATCACCGGGTCGAGCTTTCCTATCTCGAGGAGAGAATCCTTAAAACAGATCCTCCTCCAGGGCGGGGTAAAATCAATCTCCTTCCCCTGGCAGGGGAGACGGAATCCGCCATGAATTTCTTTGACCATCGAGCAGAGCAGCTCTTCGGTCATCTCCATCATTTCGATATAGGTGGCATAACTCTGGTAGAATTCGAGCATGGTGAATTCCGGATTGTGAAGCGTGGAGATTCCCTCGTTGCGGAAACTCCGGTTGATCTCAAAAATCCTCTCGAACCCGCCGATCACAAGTCGTTTGAGGTATAACTCCGGAGCGACCCGGAGAAAAAGTTTCATATCGAGGGCGTTGTGATGTGTCCCGAAGGGTTTGGCTGTTGCTCCTCCGGGAATGGGATGGAGCATGGGGGTTTCGACCTCACAGAAACCCTTCCGGTTAAAGAATTCACGGATCCTCTGGATGACCAGAGCGCGCGTGAGGAAGACCTCTTTAACCTTCGGGTTGGCGATCAGATCAAGATAGCGCTGGCGATACCGGATCTCAATGTCGGTCAGGCCATGCCACTTCTCCGGAAGGGGGCGAAGCGATTTTCCGAGAAGACAGAACTTCTGGACCTGAAGGGTAAGCTCCCCCGTTTTCGTCCTGAAAACGGTCCCTTCCAATCCGATGAAATCTCCGATATCGAATCTCTTAAAGAACCGGAAGGATTCTTCACCGATGCTCTCTTTCTGAAAGTAAGCCTGTATCTTTCCATCCCGGTCCTTGACCTGGATAAAACTGGCCTTGCCAAAATTCCGGATGGCCACAATTCTTCCCGCAAGGCAGAACCTTTCAGGGATGGATTTGAGTTCCTCTTCCGACAGGGAACCATAAGCCTTCAGAAGGTCTCCGGAGGTGTGGGTCACCTTGAAATGATTAGGAAAAGGGTTGACCCCTTCGTTCTTCAAGGCTTCCAGTTTTCGTATCCTCTGCTGAATCAGTTCATTCGTCTCATCCATCTCTGCCGCCACATTCCCCTGATTAAAAATAAAAGTAAGATTGAGGGGTTACCCACTTATATCGAGATTAAATAAACTAACCCATTTTCAAAACTCCGTCAAGTTATTAGGACTTTTTGCCGATGGATCAGGGAATGATTCTCTGGATTTTACCTACCAGATCATAGGGAAGGGCCTGGGTGATCAGGGCCTTGACCCAATCTCCGGGCCGGGCCTTGCCTTTCAGAAAAACGCAGCCATCGATCTCAGGAGCCTGGGTTTGAATTCTTCCTCTGAGGACGGTTCTTTCGCTATCCATTCCCTCAACCAGAACCTCTGCTTTTCGGCCCACCATCCTTCGATATTTTTTGAGCGAAATCCTCTTTTGAGCCTCCATCAGGATTCTGAGCCGTTCTTCTTTTACTTCTTCAGGGACTGGGTTGGAAAGCCTGAAGGCTGGCGTTCCCTCTTCAGGGGAGTATTGAAAAGCCCCAAGATGATTGAACTGGACCTCTTCGACGAAATGGAGCAGGGCATTGAACTGACTTTCGCTTTCTCCTGGAAATCCGACGATGAGGGAGGTTCGAAGCGCGATCTCCGGGATGAAGGTTCGAATCTTCCCAATGAGGTCCCGAATCTCCCGGCCCTTTGATCGCCGGCCCATTCGCCTGAGAATCTGATCATCAATGTGCTGGATGGCGAGATCGAGGTAGGGGCAGATCTTCTCTTCCCGTGAGATGAGTTCGAGAAACCTCTCCGTGAAACGGGCTGGACTGGGGTAGGCGTAGAGGATCCGGATCCATCGAAGCCCCTCCACCCTGACCAATCCTTTGAGAAGTCTTTCAAGAGAAGTTCTATCCCGGAGGTCTTCTCCATAGGCGGTCGTATCCTGTGCGATGAGGATCAACTCCCTGACACCCTGATCTGCCAGCCTCTCCCCCTCTTTCAGGACGGAGCGCATCGTCCTGCTCCGGTAGGGTCCCCTGATCTTTGGGACGGTGCAGAAGGTGCAGGTCCGTGAGCAGCCCTCCGCAATCTTCAGATAAGCGGTGGATGGAAGAGTGGAGAGGATCCGGGGGGTCTGGTCGTTATAGAGAAAGGTTTGCCCGGAGAGAAAGCTCTTTCTCTTTCTTTCCTGTGTGATGAGATGTGGAATTTTGTGAAAGGATCCTGTGCCGACGAAGAGATCCACCTCCGGCAGCTCCTTCTCCAGGATCTTGCCGTAGCGCTGGGGAAGACAGCCGGAGACGATGAGGAGACGACAGCGCCCCTCTCTTTTATAAGGAGTGAGCCGAAGAATGGTTTCAATCGCTTCCTGTGTGGCCTCCTTAATGAAGGAGCAGGTGTTGACAATGATGACCTCACCCTTTGAAGGATCGGTGGTGAGGGAATGTCCCTCTTCTGAAAGGAGGCCGAGGATCACCTCGGAATCGACCAGATTCTTCGGGCACCCCAGGCTGACGAGGCAGACGGTCTCTTTCATGGCATTTCATTATACCTTACAGGTGATTAATGTCCAACCGCCCATTTAATAAATTCGTATCATTTTAACTCTTTGAAAAAAATCATCTAATCCCCCTTCATCCCCCTTTGTCAAAAGGGGGAAATATTTTCTCCTCCCTTTGGAAAAGGGAGGTGGGGAGGGATTTTTGAATGTTTATTTCAAACCACCTATTTAATCAATCCTTGTTTTGTCGTTTGAAAAGTTGCAAAATAGATTACAAATTGCACGAATAACGCCGAATTTCACGAATTTGGTCGTAGGGGGTTAAATGGGTCTCATTCAGAAACAGTATGACTCGTTAAGAAAGAAGATCAAAAAGTCGGAACTTGAAAATCAGAGGCGCGCCTTCAGAGAGACCCGCAGCCGTCAAAAGCAGAACCTTCATCTCTTCGACCATTTTGAAAAAATGAAGGAGGAGGTGAAGCGAATTCGCTCTCAATCCCTGGAGAACCCGGATCTCCTGGAGGAGGCGGTCGCCCATCTCGAGAAGAACCGGTTCAAAGTCCTTCCGGCGAAAGATGGCGAAGAGGCCTGCGCCATCTTTCTGAAAGAGATCGGGGAAGAGAGGCTCATTGTTAAATCGAAATCGAACCTCTCAAAGGAGATCGGGCTGACTCCTTTTTTAGCCCGGCACGGCATCGAGGTCATCGAGACCGATATCGGCGACCGGATCAATCAACTGATCGGAGGCAGATCGTCCCATTATACCGGGCCCATCGTTCACCTGACTCGATTTGAGGTTTCCGAGATCCTCTCCGGACATTTGAAGAGAGAGATTCCTCCTGTTCCGGAAGATGAGATGCAGGCGGTGAAGGAGGATATCGAAGCCTATCTCCAGAGGGCGAAGGTGGGAATCACGGGCGCCAATGCGATTGCCGCAAGAGAAGGGGCAATTCTGATCATCCACAATGAAGGAAATGTCACACGGGTGCGAACGAGATCGAAACACCTCATCATCGCCTCCATCGATAAGGTCTATCCGGATATGAATGACGCCATCCTGATGGCAAAGCTTGAGACCTACCTGGCCACAGGCTCCATCTTTCCTTCTTTCATCGACATCGTCGGAGGAAGATCGAAATCCTCGGATGTGGAGAAGATCCCTTTTTACGGAATGCATGAGCCGAATGAACTGGTGATCGTCCTCCTCGATAACGGAAGAAGCCGGATTCTGGAAGAGAAGAAGGACTTCTCAGACCTCCTCTACTGCATCGGTTGCGGCAACTGCCTTCTCGACTGCCCAACTTACAATTCCATTGGTCCCTCCTTCGGGGCGGATGGCATGCTTGGCGGAAGAGGAGTGGCTCTCTCGTCTCTCATTCATGGCATGAAAGAGGGGGTTGAGGATGGACTCTTTCTCTGTACTACCTGCGGCCTCTGCGGAGAGGTCTGTCCGGTGGGGATCGATGCGGGAAAGAGGCTCAAAGACCTGAGGCGATTGAGTCTAAGGAGTCCGGAGATATCCTCTGAACTCGATGAAGTGACTCAACTTCAATCCATAATCGATCGGTTCGGAACGCCCTATGGTGAGATGGAACGGGCCCAGTTTCCGTCCCTTAAGAAGAAAGGTCCTGTCGTCCTCTATATCGGCTGTGTGGGGTTGACGACGGAGGCTGAATCGACAGGGAGGGTCATCGAGCTTCTGAAACGGTTGGGCGTCGATTTCACGGTAATCGATGAAGCCTGCTGTGAGGCGGTGAAAGGGGATACAGGATCGAGCCCCAATCCGGAGCGAATCAAACAAAACATCGATAGAATAAAAGAGGCGGGCGGCCGTGAGGTTCTCTTCCTCTGTCCCACCTGTCTTAAGACTTTCCTGGAGTATGATGAAAAAGCTCCCACTGGGCTTGTTTTTGGGACCCTTCTTTCCTATCTCAGGACACATTTCTCTTTTGTTTCATCGGAGAATGATTCAGCCACGATCACCTATCACGACCCCTGCCACCTCGGAAGAGGGCTTGGCTCGTTTGATGGAGCGAGAGAACTGTTAAAAAGCGTTGGGACCAAGTTCGTTGAGATGGAGCATCATCACCGGGAATCGCTCTGCTGCGGAGCCGGAGGAGGGGTGAGAGGGTTCTATCCGAAATTCTCAAGAGACATTGCGCGAAGAAGGGTGAAAGAGGCAGAGGAGGCAAAGGCAGACCTTCTTCTCACTGACTGTCTCTCCTGCAGACATAACCTGAGACAGGGCATTCCCTTCAATGAGAAGATGAGAGTGATGACGACTCCGGAATATCTTCTGGAGAGAATCCAGACCGGTAAGATCCAGTTCTTGCGAAAACAGGTCCAACAATCTATCTCCCCAAACATATAGGAGCCTCATTCAATTGCGTCTGAATACCCTTCCCCAAACAATCAATTTTAGAAGTTGCCTTGATTTAAATATAGGAATATAATGACAGCAATTTAATGGGTACCTCCCTGAAGGGGAGAGGTCGCAAATGGAGTGATACGAAAGCTTGAGGTCACAATTTGTGACTTCAAGCCACATGATATACCGATCGCAAATTGCGACCGGTTACCAAGCGCATCGCTTTAGGCAGGGGAAAAGGGGGCAATAAGAGTATGCCGACGTTAGACTGGATTGGCAAGAAAGCAGTTTTGAACCATCATTATGAAGTGCCCTTTCATCTCCTGAAAGAGGCGCCGGGTTTGTCGGTGGAAGAATCGGGAAACGGTAACCTGCTTGTTGAAGGAGATAACCTGCTGGCGTTGAAAGCCCTTCTTCCCTATTACGCAGGAAAAGTCAAATGTATCTATATTGATCCACCTTACAATACCGGGAATGAGGGGTGGATTTACAACGACAACGTAAATAGTCCTGAAATACGAAAGTGGCTCGGTAAAGTGGTTGGGGGAGAGATGGAGGACCTCTCTCGTCATGACAAATGGCTCTGCATGATGTATCCACGCTTGTCCCTATTGCGAGAAATGCTGCGAGACGATGGGGCCATTTTTATCTCAATTGACGATGTGGAATTGCATAACCTATATTACATAATGAGTGATATTTTTGGTCAGAACAACTACCTTTTTGCAACAATTTGGCAACATAGCGTCCAACCTAAGGGTTACTCTGGCAAAATGTCTATTCATCATAATTATATAGAGTCTGTTTATAAATTGCCGATTTTTTTGGATAAGCCAGCGTGACGAATGTGCCGGCTCAGATAAGTTGTCAATTTCTTATGTCCAGGAACGGCTTCAATGAGTCATGAGGCGAAAAACCCCCGGATTTAAATGCACCTCTCCTGTCCGATTCCCTCTCTGTCGCATTCGAGGTACAATTATTGAGGCTGCGGCATTAACTTCCCCAGCATGAAACCAGTCATCACCCGGAT
>JAGXTA010000186.1 GCA_018333535.1 Deltaproteobacteria bacterium
CTGTTTTGAAATCTATTAAAATACCTAAAAGAACGTTAATCCCACAAAGAGAGTTACTAACTCTTCATAAAGTATTCGAGCGATTCCAACCCACGGCCTGTCGATCCGACCGCTCTCCCAGCTGAGCTACAGCCCCACCTGTTTTGAAATCTATTAAAATACCTAAAAGAACGTTAATCCCACAAAGAGAGTTACTAACTCTTCATAAAGTATTCGAGCGATTCCAACCCACGGCCTGTCGATCCGACCGCTCTCCCAGCTGAGCTACAGCCCCACCTGTTTTGAAATCTATTAAAATACCTAAAAGAACGTTAATCCCACAAAGAGAGTTACTAACTCTTCATAAAGTATTCGAGCGATTCCAACCCACGGCCTGTCGATCCGACCGCTCTCCCAGCTGAGCTACAGCCCCACCTGATTCGGAAAATAGATTAACATACAAAAAGAAAAGTTGTCAATTTTTTGGTTTTTATTTTCTTATCCTTATCCTCAACCTTTCATTCCTCAACCTTTCATTTGACTTCAATAATAATTTTTTTTATATTGATGTCTGTGCCGGAGTGGTGAAACTGGTAGACGCACGGGACTCAAAATCCCGCGGGCCGCAAGCCCATGTCGGTTCGATTCCGACCTCCGGCACCATATAATATCAAGGGGTTAGCCATTTTGGGTTAACTCCTTTTTTGTTTGAATTTCCTGTGATTGTGCTAAATTTGTGCTAATTTCTTGCAATCTTTCCTTCTTGGAGGCTTCCAAACATTCTATCCCTCTCCTCAAACTTTCCACACAATGGTGAGAATACCTTTGAGTCGTGGCAAAGGTTTTATGGCCCATCAGTTTTTGAATGGTATAAGGGTCAACACCTGCTTGAGCGAGTCGGCTGGCATACGAATGTCTTAAGTCATGCCATCTGAAGCCTTCGATCTTATCCTTTTTAAGGGCACGCTCAAAAGCAGACCTCAAGGTATGAATGTTTATCTTCTTCCCAGTAGGATGGGTGAATACAAAGTCTGCATTTATAGGTCTAACCTTCATCCTCACTCGTTCTCTCTTAAAGAGAATTTCCAAGGCTCTTTGAGTTAAAGGAATGGTTCTCATCTCTCCTGTCTTGCTTCCAAAGATTGTTATAACCTTTTTAAAGAGATCGGTATCCTTGTGTTCAAGCGAGAGCATTTCCCCCCTTCTGCATCCCGTCTCTATTGAAAAAATGATCAACTCCCTGAGCCATTGGGGCGAAACCGAAAGGAGCCTCTCTTCTTCCTCATAGGATAGCCACCTATCCCTTGAAGAGGGTTCCCTCTCCATGGAGACTCTCTTGATAGGATTGTCCTTGACCCATTCCCACTCTTCGATAGCCAAATTGAAGGCGTGTTTCATAAGGGCAAGTTCACGATTGATGGTGCAGGGTGAAGCTCCTTCATTTCTTCTTGTGGTCTTGTATACATTGATGACTTTAGGCGTAACGTGCGAAAGGGAATAATCTCCGAAGAATGGGAGAAGATGAGTCAGAGATGATCTATCCCTTTCTGACGACGCCTTTTTAGGTATGGAATGTTCATTCATATACTTTTCCATCATCTCCTTGAAATCCCTCTCCTGAAACTTCTCAAACCATTTACCCTCTGCGATCTCCCCCAATATTTTGTGATAGATCCTTTCGGCAAGCTTCTTATCCTCTGTCTCAGTAGATTCTCTTATCTGTCTCCCCTTGAAAGTAAATCGCATCCACCAGGTCTGGCCTCTTTTAAATAAGCCCATAGTCTCCCTCCTTTCTGAGGCCCTTGTCTTTACCTGTTTTCTCCAGGGAAGGAGTATAACGATTTCCCTTGGCCTCTGCAATACTTTTTTTGACGATGCGGTCAATGTCTTGAGTGTGTCCGCCTATGGACCTTAATATTTCCCTGGCCTTTCTGTCTTCGTCTACCCTTTCCTTCCTATGCCCCTCGACCCATGCCTCCAGATCCTTCCTTCTGAACCTTACAATCCTTCCAAGTCTGTAATGGGGTATTTCGCCTAAGCTCGCCCACTGGTAGACGGTCGATGGCCTGACACTGAGCAGTGAGGCAACATCAAGAACGGTCAAGAACTTCTCCGATTCGACCCGTGGTCGAGTCTCTTCGACTGGTATGACTTGAGCGGCCAGAAATTTTTTAGACATCGAAACTAACCTCCTGATTTATCCTTACGGCATCCTCCTGCGTCAGGGTTGAGAGATACCTCATGGTCATTGTGATTGAAGAATGTCCGAGGTGAAGTTGCAGGGCCTTTGGGTTTCCTGTCTGTTTGAGTCGTTCTATGGCGTCACTGTGTCTGAGAAGATGGGGGTGGACTCTCTTTGTAAAACCCACTCTCTTTGAAGCCTCATTTATGATCTGCCATGCCCTTGAGCGGTTTATCCTGAAGAAGCGGTCATGGGGGCCTATCTTTTTCTCATAAGCATAGGATTTGAGTCTATCCACTAACCTTTCAGGGCAGGCAATAAGCCTTGGCTTCCTTCCTTTTCCTATAATTGAGAGGACGGGTTTTCCATCAAAGAGTTCTATATGGAAGGGAGTGAGGCTCAGGGCTTCGGATATCCGGAGTCCGGTCTGAAAGAGTAGGAGTATGAGGAGGCGATCTCTCTGTTTATGTCTTTCTTCTAACCCGTTCAGGAGGAGTCGAATGTCATCGGGGGTGAGGTAGGGGACCACCCCCTTGGCTTTGATAAAGGCTGTATGGCGTGGGATCATGTCTTTCATGTTAAGAGAAACCTCACCAGGGCAAAGCTTATCCCGCAGGATAGAAGGACAAAAGAAACGACGGCGAACTCTGAAAGGGTAAACCCCGCACTATGAGATAGTGCAGGGGTAAAAGTCTTGTAAAGTTTCAGGGCGATTTTTTTATTTCCGAGGAGGGGGATTCCTGAACCGGAGAGGGCGTCGGCTATCAGGTGGAGGGTTACTCCGGTAGCGATGGCTAAAAAAAGGGCTTCGGGTCCCGGGATGAAAGCTACCGGGACAATGGTGGTATCAGGAAGCCTCTTCCTAAACAGGCAGAAGAGGACGGCCAGTGCAAAGAACCACAACAGGGGGTTGTGGGAGACTCCCCTGTGCTTTCGGAAGATTGCCCTTCCCGGCCCTATTTCGATGGCATCCGGGAGGATTGAGGAGGCCGAGGCAATAAGGCTCTGGATCAGATCTCCCGATAGGGTGTAGTAAATCGCAAATGTTGTGAGTTTATGGCTTATCCACTTCACATAACGGTATTACTTTTTTGAGCCTGAAAAATTGGACACTCGGAGATATTGTTTAAAAACAGGGGGTCAGAACCGTCAAAAAGGGGGTATTTTTAAGGCAGAAGGGGGGTGAAATTAAACAAAAGGGCTTCTTTTGTATTTTGTATAGAGGGCAAGTAATAAGACCCCAATTGAGCGAAAATAAACTCTTTAATTTAAATTTTTTCCGATAATGAAGCTGTGACAGAGTATGTTGCAGGGTAAATTTGTTCTTCAAACAATTCAGTGCAATAACACGATGTTATGGTTGTCTCCGGTCTTTTGTGCTTCGGTGCGAGACAGAAAACAAGACACCTCGTTTAATCAATAAGTTACGATGGATACACGAATGAAAGGGCTTCTGTTTATAGCCCTTTTAGGTTTAGAACAAATTTACCGTGACCAAACCGGAACCAAGCTTCTTGGAGTAACTTTGCTCTTCGCGTAATCGAATGGGTCATTTCTGCCTTTTCTCTCGTCCTCTTTTGCAAAAGCTCTCCTTTTCTTTCTATCTCTTTGGCAAATATCTCCCTTTTTTCCCCTCTTTGGCCTCCAGCCCATAGGGCCTCTGGCCCGGAGGGCAAAGAGGGGGGAGAGGAGATTTTCAGAAAATGTCTTCTCAATTATGGATCCCTTGGTAATTCAATAATATTGGAGAGGAGAAAAAAAAGGGGGGGGTTGCTACTCGATGGGTTTCCATATTACAAGGTCGGTGACTCGTTCGAAATCCGGATCGTTTGTGGCAATATTCCTGAGATGGTGCCGTTTCATGACGGCAAGCGTAATTGAATCGTTAGTGAGAAGCCCATATTCCATCTTGATTTCATTGCTTTTGAGGATGTCATCTATATTGACAGGAAGGATCTTAATGCCAAGAGCGTGAATTTTCACCGGTACCGTTATGTGCTCGGTCAACCTCTTTACATCCAAAGGGTGAGTTTTTAAATGGTGGATGGCCACTTTGGCCCCAATCCGTAGCTTCGCAGTGGCTTCGATGATCATGAGCCGATGAAGGGTTTCAGCCAGAACCAGCGTAGATGTAAATGCGAAAAGTCTATCTTCCTCAACACGTTGGAGTAACTGGGCACAGGCATCTGTGTATTCTGTTGGACCAGAGAAGTGGTAAACGAAAATGTTTGCGTCTATAAAGACTTCATGATGATCTGGAATGTCTAATGGCATGGCGATGTCTATAAGTCGTAAAGGTACTCGTCACTTACCGCCACATGTCGAACCACATCGGGATCAGCTTTAATGATAGCCTTTGTGGATGCCACAATATTTTCGGTCGTTTCAATAGTAACCTTAATCTTTTGGGATTCCGAAATATCCAATCTCTCCAACGGCTTTATAACTCCATTTTCGTAAATAGCATCAATGGTCTTGTGCATGGCTGGACTCCTTTTAACCTCAATTTTAGGATGATGATCCATAAAAGTCAAATTTCCACCTCTTCCCTTCCATTTCGAAAAAGAGAAATACAAAAAGTAACTTGCCCTTTTTTACCCTATATGAATCATCCTTTCCTTGTATTTCGCTCAATGGCCAAAAGAACAAGAATGAGACTGAAGGCGGCGATGGTCATTATCAAAGCAAAGAATGAGCCTCCTATCGTTGCAAGTTTCAACCTTATCTCTGTTTGTCTCGCTGTAATTGCATTTTCCTTTCCGGCCTTAATGTCGAAGAATGTACTGAGTGCCTCTCCTCTCTCCGGTTCATTGAATTTCAGTAATATGCTTTTGGCTTCCTGAAGTATCTTAATTTTTTCTTTTATGCCATCATATCTTCTGGTTCGGTCTTTGACCCAACTACGAATTTTTTCAACACCCATTTTATCCTGAATGTCCTTTGGCAAAAGGAAAATTATCTCATAAATTTCTTTATCAAGTTTTGCTAAGAGTTCGGGGTTTATCTTTTTGCCTGACATTTCTTCTTCCGGAGGACTCTTACCGGTCTTTTTTGAAGCAAGAAGAATTTTTATCTCTTCATGGAAAACTTTAGTGTCTTTTTTTATCAATAAAGAAATATCAGGGATAAGGTATATAATAGCTCCCATAAATCCTAAAATTGAAAGAATTAAAATCAACCATGTATACGATCTGGTAAATCGAAAAAAGACAGACCTCTCGATACGATCAAACACCAAACTCTTTGGCTGTGGGGAAGGACGAACCTCACTTTCAACCAGTTTCACCCCGCATTCTTCACAGAAGGCATAATTTTCATCATAACCTTTTTTACATTTTGGGCACTGAAGCATGGCTACCTCCTTTTTATAAAATTTCATCGGTTATTTATTTGTCTCAATTGATATCTCAATTATTAGGCTGACAACGTTCAGGACATCGTTTACTCAAAAAATGGTCACGACATCGTTAACTCGAAGCTTTGAGGCTTTGTACATTATGATGCCGTGACCAGCATCATCGGTCATCGTAGTCGATAATCGTATTCTTCGATCTGGATCGTATCCAGGAAAAGCTTTAGCTTTTGTTCTTTGACATCGATAATAGCCACAACGTATTCGTACTGGGTCTCCGGTGGAGCGGAGAACATTTCACCGAAGAT
>JAGXTA010000187.1 GCA_018333535.1 Deltaproteobacteria bacterium
GATACACGTCACAACTTTCTCTAAACGGACTTGATCAGTGGATTAAACAGGGTTCAGCATTTGGTAAAACCGCAGGAGTGGCATTTGAGGCAACCTTCTTCGGGGATTAACTCTTTGCCACAGTCCGGACACTTCACCCCTCCGTTGACACCGAGGAACCGAAACGCCCGAACAAGCGCATAAGGAACACTCACGACAGACCCATACTTCGTATTTGCTTTTTCAAGCTGAGAAGTGAGTTTGGGGAGTGGAACATTATTTCTCAATGCCACTGAGAAAACCCTGGCAAATGACTCATACACTTCAGCGTGCTTGGAATCAGCAGGAGTGGTGATGAATATCTCCTTCGGTTTTCCGTCCAGAAAACTGATGTTGAAATAGACCTTTCCTTCGGGCGTTTCGACACAGACCCGCTTCGCCTCAAGAACAGAAGGAACAATATCCTTTGTCCCGCCCTTGGCGGGATCGGGTCTTAACGACTCAGAACTTGCAGAAGAGATCACCTGTTCGCTCCGAGAACCATCCCGGTAAACGGTAACCCCCTTACAGCCAAGTTCATAAGCGAGAAGGAAGGCCCTCTCAACATTTTCCCTACTCGAACCATTTTCTATGTTCACCGTCTTCGATACGGCATTGTGCGTGTGTTTCTGAAAGGCCGCCTGCATCTTTATGTGCCACTCGGGAGATACCTCCTTTGCGGTCAGAAAGTATGGAGGCAGGTTTTTATCGCCATTCCGAGAGACCCACTCTTCGTAAAGAGGATGGACAACTTTATACTCACCGCCAGGCCTGGTCTGAACCGTAACAAAGTCAAAGTTAGGCTCTATTCCGGAAGAACAGCCTGCTATTATCGAGATGCTTCCCGTAGGCGCAATGGTCGTGGTGGTCGCATTTCGCACCCTGAAACCATTGCGTTGCCAAAGGGAACCTTCCCAATGCGGAAATACTCCCTTCAACTCAGCAAGTTTTGACGACTCATTCACGCTGGTCTCGGTCATAAAATCCATGATCCTTTCCGCGAGAAGAAGCGCCTCTTCTGAATTGTAGGGAATGCCAAGCTTTATCAGCATATCACCCCAACCCATCACACCAAGACCAATCTTGCGATTGCCTTTGTGCGCTGTCTCTATTTCAGGGAGCGGGTAGCGCTGAATGTCAATAATGTTGTCGAGAAATTTCACGGCAACCCTTGTCACCCTTTCAAGACACAGCCAATCGATAGCTCCATTTTGGACCATCTTTGAAAGATTTATGGAGCCAAGGACACAGGCTTCATAGGGAAGAAGCGGGGTTTCGCCGCAAGGATTAGTCGCTTCAAACTCACCAAGATGCGGCGTGGGGTTCGCTCTGTTTATCACATCCAGAAAGATCACCCCAGGTTCGCCATTACGGTAAGCGCCGTCAATAATCGCATCCCAGATATCTTTAGCCTTAAGGGTTTTTCTGACCTTCCCGGAAAAGCGAAGATTGAAATCACCGTTGGCCCTAAGAGCCTTCATAAAGTCATCCGTAATGCCCACGGAAAGATTGAAGTTTGAAAGCCTGTCTTCCTCTTTCTTGAGAGCGATAAACTCCATTATGTCAGGATGATCGACGCCGAGAATACCCATGTTCGCCCCACGGCGTGTCCCTCCTTGCTTCAAAACATCCGTTGCCACATCAAATACCCTGATAAAAGAACAGGGTCCCGATGCGATGCCTTTTGTCGAACCCACAATGTCACCGGAAGGCCGAAGCCGGGAAAAGCTGAATCCCGTTCCACCCCCTGACTTTTGGACCAGGGCCGCCTCGTTGACCGCCCAGAATATCTCCTCCATGGAGTCTCCTACCGGGAGGACAAAACAGGCAGAAAGAGACATCTTCGATTTGCCCGCATTGACCAGGGTAGGCGTGTTAGGAAGGAAAAGGCAGTCGAAAAGAACTTCAAAAAACTCCTTCTCCTCATCTTTATTGCCGGCAATAGCGGCGGCAACTCGACGGCAAAGGCCCTCCCAGCTTTCAATAGGAACACCATCTCCATCTTTTAAAAAGTATCTGCTTTTCAGTAAATCTTCTCTCACTTCTTAACACCTCCTTTGAATTTTCCCGGATTAAACCAGGACAAAAAAAAGACCATGAATGATTTTAGTCGAGATCTTTCGACTTCTTGACCCAATTCATAGCCTTTTCAGGTTGACCCTACGAAACCAACTATTAGAATAATACTTCCCACGGGGATAAAAGGATGGAACCGGGAAGTTAAAAATATTCCCGGTCGTTTAGCCAGATACGCGTGATTTGAAATTCCGTACCGCAATGATCGCAGGTGTAGGGATCCTCAGGATCGAAAAAGCCAGAGAATTCCATTCCTTTTGCACAGCCAGGACACTCAACGCTCCATTCATCCCCTACCGCATTGAGCGCCTTTCCCATTGTTTTGATTGACATGGGCGTTCACCTCCTTAAATTTGAAGCTCGTTTTCATCGACGGCTTCGTAAGCATCGGCAGGAACCGGAAAGGGATCCATACCTTTTTCGATCCGCATCTTATTTGCGAACCTGACGCAGTTTCCACAGATTGCCTGTCTGACTCCGCCAGAATCCCTGATTGAGGGCACTTTTAGGGGATTGAAAGTAAAGAGCGTGCCACAGGTCCAGCAATTACCGGATATAAACGCATAACCCATTCGTCTCACCTCCTTTATGATCCTTGTTTAACTGCAAATATTCTGCATCCAAGCGGTCGGGCAGATGTTGCACGTCCGCAGACCTTATGGATGTTCATGAAGTTTTTTGATTGGTATATCGCCACGTTCAGCGGGCCTTCATATACCGGCTCTTCCTTGCCGCACAGTTGGCAATAATTCACCCAGGCAACGGGGCCTGGATATTTTTCCAATACCGCTTTTTGTTGTAAACTGTAAATCCAGTATGGTTTCATAATGTCCTTCATGTGAAAGTCGAAAATCCTTCTTCATCCGTGATCCGGTGGTAGAGATACTGTTTTTCCGTGTCGTTGATCGCACCTTTGCGCCATAACCGCTTCACCATTACGACAAGGTCTCCCTTGTCATAACCTTCCCGCACCTCTAAAAACCTTTTCTCTACATCGCTGTAGTGAGAATAGTCGTTAAGGTATACTGCTTCCGCTTGTTGTCTAAACATTTTCTTTTCTTTCCTTTCTCTCCAAAACGGAGTGATAGGAAGGGCTGAAAGCGTTAACTCCGGCCTCTCCTGGTTAGTGTTGATCTTTTAGAATCTTTTCGTAGATACTTGTCCTCTCGGTTATGAGAGTCTTTGTGCCCTGAAGGGTTATCTTCAGCATGTAAAAACAAAGAAGGAAGCACACCAACAGGACAACCGTGGATAAGATAAGCTTCATGATAGTTCTCCTTTCTCTCCTATACGGACGGAGCAATAAAAAAAGGCCGCAAGCATTAGCCTCGGCCCCATGACGGGTAAACGACCGTTAAAAAATCACCCTCCTTCCACTAAGACGAAGAACCGTCGTCAGTAGAAGGATCCTGAGCCGAAGGAATAAAAAATCGAGTTTCATGTCAATCTTTCTTAAAACCCCTGGCATCATCGCTTTGCACCTCCTTTTTCCCTTGATTTTCAGGTCAATGTTTGGTAAATCTAAAATATGAAGCTTACCCCCGAAGAAAAACTTCTCATCGCCGTTTACAGCAAGGAGGTCTTCGAAGGAAACTTTATCCGGCAGGAAAAACCCAAATGCTGTGGAAACGAAATTGACCTCTACAACACCTCCGTCAACTTCAAATCCATCGAGGTCGAAAAGAAAGGATTCACACTCCTCGAACCCCAATGCCCCAGATGTGGGAAGAGAATTAAGGCTTCCGCGCATATAGTCTGCTGATCTTTCGCAACAGATAGTTCAGCTCATCTTTATTGAGCGTGCCGTTGTCTCTCAGCGCGTAAACTATCTTGAGAAGCTCTTCCTCTTCGTAAAGTTTGGCGATCCCCCTCATTTCTTCCATCTTCTCTTCCATCTTCCTTCTCCTTTCTCCCCAAAAAGGGTAATCTAACGGTGATTCCGGTGAATCCAGATAAAAAAGAGGAATGCAAGCCCTGAAGCGAGCATTCCCCCACCTCTGCCAAAAACCGATTTAGTCGATCTTTGCCGACTCTCCCAAAAGGGTCAAAAAACAAAAAAAACCATTAAGGCATTATAATCCTATCTACCAGTCGAAAAGAGATCGACTGAACAGGCAGACATTGCCTCAAAATGGTCTGTTTCGGAGAAAAACCCTACC
>JAGXTA010000188.1 GCA_018333535.1 Deltaproteobacteria bacterium
GCCTTCTCAATGATTAAGATGTGTCGGGTCACTTAATGAAATAAAACTGGATCGGGCTGTTTTTGTAACCATCACCTCTTACCAATACGCAACAAAGGAGATTTGACTTAAACCGTGTCTCACATTCCGTAGGGAATCAAACAATGGAAGGGAGAAGTATGCCTTCAGGTGGGGGTAGGCTAATCAATTTATTGCGACCTCCGTCGCATTTTCGGTCCGATAGGTCGGCTGTGATTTCACCTTCATATTCGCGCTTGTTTTAGGCCTAGTTGCATGCAGGCATTTTAGGACTCCGCTGGCGCCATTTTTTTGGTATCAGCTCTTGCGAGGCAACGATTCAAGCTCACAGCCGGAGGTATCCATTGCACCCTAATCAACGCAAGACCGTCCAGGCCCGCATCTTGAAACACGCGCAGGGGATCGGCTGGACTTATGTGCCGTGCGATGAGGTCGAGCGGCGGCGGGGTTTTGACCCGGCGGGGGTGACACCGGAAGAGGTTTTACCGCAAAGGAACGCAAAGGAGAACGCACGATGAACGACGAACCCCAATCCCAGTTGCTCCTTTATCAAACGGAGGATGGGAAAACGCGGCTGGAAGTCCGCCTGGAGAACGAGACGGTCTGGCTGACGCAGAACCAGATGGCCGAGCTGTTTCAAACCTCCATTCCGAATGTGAGCATGCACATTCGGAATGTCTTCGCGGAAGGCGAGTTGCAGCCGGGTTCAGTGGTTAAGGAATTCTTAACAACTGCCGCCGATGGCAAAAACTACCAGACCAAGTTCTACAACCTGGATGTCATCATTTCCGTCGGTTACCGGGTAAAATCGCATCGCGGCACGCAGTTCCGCATCTGGGCCACCCAGCGGCTGCGGGAATACATCGTCAAGGGGTTCGCGCTGGATGACGAGCGGTTCAAGCGGGCCGGGGGCGGGAATTACTTCGAGGAACTGCTGGCCCGCATCCGCGACATCCGGTCGTCGGAGAAGGTTTTCTGGCGCAAGGTGCTGGAGATTTATGCAACGAGCATTGACTACGACCCGGGCGAAGAGACGTCGCAGGTTTTCTTCGCTACGATGCAGAACAAAATGCACTGGGCGGCGCATGGACATACGGCGGCGGAGATCGTCCACAAGCGGTCGGACGCGGCCAGGCCGAACATGGGACTGACGAATTGGCAGGGAACCAAACCGTTCAAGGGAGAAGCGGTCATCGCGAAGAATTACCTGACGGCGAAGGAACTCGAAGCCCTCAACCGCATTGTCAACGCCTATCTTGAATTTGCCGAACTCCAGGCGCTGAACCGCAAGCCGATGTATATGCGGGACTGGATCTCCAAACTGGATGATTTCCTGCGCCTGGGCGAGCGGGAGATCCTCACCCATGCTGGAACCATTTCCCATGAGGAAGCGGTTCGGAAAGCGGAGCTGGAATTTGAGAAGTTCCGGGTTCTTCAGCTTGCCCAGCCCTCACAAGTGGAAAAGGACTTTGACGAAGCCGTGAAAAAACTGCCCAAACCCAGGAAACCAAGGAAAGCCGACTGATGCCCGCGCCCGAAGAACACAAAACCGTCCAGGCCCGCATCCTGAAATACGCGCAGGAGATCGGGTGGACTTACGTACCGCGTGTAGAAGCTGAGGCACGTCGGGGCTTTACCCCTCACCCCAGCCCTCTCCCGCAAGAGGGACTTTCTTCATAGAAAAGCAATAAATGCCGGGTCTGGTCTTGAGGGATTTGCTCAGAATTGATGTCACTTTGACAGGTAGATTAAAAATGAATTTCTAAACATTTTTTTAGCCTTGACTATAACACAAAAATTAAATTAAAATAAATATTGGGGTAATCATATGAAATTATTGAGCTATAGAATTATGCTTCGGAAAGAATCTGAAGGCGGTTATACGGTAATTGTTCCTTCACTCCCCGGATGTGTCACTTATGGCAACAGCATAGAAGAAGCGATAGAGATGGCCAAAGAGGCTATTGAGCTTTATATTGAGAGCTTAAAAGACCATGGCGAAGAAGTGCCAACGGAGGAAAGCACTTTAGAATATACATTAACCGTAGAGGTTCATGCCTAAACTTCCTTCCTTTACTCCACAGGAAATTATCAGAATTCTTGAAAAAAAAGGGTTTCTGCTGGATAGGTCCAAAGGAAGCCATCACATATACTATCACCCGGAAACAAAAAAAAGAGTTGTTGTTCCTCTCCATAAGAAGGATTTACCAAAAGGGACGTTATTTGAGATTTTAAAACAAGCAGGTTTGCAGAAAGAGGAGATGAGGAATCTATAATTAAGGAGGTTTATGAAAACAAAGGTAGCCATTATTGGAGCAACGGGGTATACGGGGGCGGAGCTTTTGCGGCTTCTCCTTCACCATCCTGAGGTGGAAGTGATGGCGCTGACCTCTCAAAAATATGCCGGGGTTCAGATTGGCCAGGTTTTTCCATCGTTGGCCAAACACCTCGAGATAAAATGCGAAGAACTCTCCGTAGAACAGATTTCAAAGAAAACAGATTTTGTCTTCACGGCGCTTCCCCACAAGACCGCAATGGAGACGGTCCCGCTATTTTACCGGATGGGCAAGAGAGTGGTTGACCTGAGCGCCGATTTTCGGTTGAAAGATTCTTCGGTTTATGAGCGCTGGTACCAGAAGCATACGGCTCCGGACCTTCTTGATGTATCGGTCTATGGGCTTCCGGAACTCCACCGGGATAAGATTCGAAACACAAAGATTGTTGGGAACCCGGGTTGCTATCCGACAGGGGCATTGATCGGGTTGATCCCCCTGATCAAGAAAGGGATCATTTCCCTTGAGGGGATTGTCGTTGATTCCAAATCCGGCGTCAGCGGGGCAGGCCGGGATGTGGTCCTGGAATCGCTCTTCTGCGAGGTGAACGAGGGGGTCAAGGCTTACAAGATCTTTGCGCACCGGCACACGCCGGAGATTGAGCAGGAGGCGAGCCTGCTGGCTCAGAAGAAGATTGCAGTCACCTTCGTTCCTCATCTCATTCCGATGGACCGGGGAATTCTGACGACCCTCTATGTTCACCTGACCAAGAAGATGAAGACTGAAGAACTGCTCAATGCTTTCCAGGAAGTTTATGGAGAAGAGCCATTCGTCCGGATTTACCCAAAGGGGAAACTCCCCAATACCAAAGATGTGAGAGGTTCAAATTTTTGTGATATTGGGATGACGGTGAATGAGGCCGGTGATCGCGCTGTTATCGTTACAGCAATTGATAACCTGGTGAAAGGGGCTTCCGGTGAAGCCGTCCAGAATATGAATATCATGTTAGGCTACCCCGAAACCATGGGCCTCGATGTGGTGCCACTCTTTCCTTAACAGTTCGGAGCAATGAGTTCGCCCCGATAGAATCGGAGCAGGTAGTTCGGAGTGATCATTATTAATTCTTGAATTTCCTTCTTTAACTCCGAACTCCAAACTCCGAACTTTATTACCCCCTTTCCATTTTACAACCCTGTCAGATTCTGTTAAATTATCTTCCTGATGACGACCAAATCGATTACCCCGATGATCAAGCAGTATCTCCAGGTCAAGAGCCAATACCCGGATTCGATTCTCTTCTTTCGCATGGGTGACTTCTATGAAATGTTCTTCGAAGATGCCCAGGTGGCTTCGAAGGAGCTGGAGATCGCATTGACCTCGAGGAACAAGGGCCAGAAGGACAGCATTCCACTCTGCGGCGTTCCACACTTCACAGCCGAAACTTATATTTCCAAACTTCTCCAGAAGGGGTATAAGGTCGCTCTTTGCGATCAGGTGGAGGACCCGAAATTAGCCAAGGGGATTGTGAAGAGAGAGGTCGTCAGGGTCTTCACGCCGGGCCTCACCATGGACTCCATCCATCTGGGCACCGGCGAGAATAATTACCTGATGGGATTCTGTGCGGAAGGGGAGGTCTTCGGTCTTGCCTTTCTCGATATTTCCACAGGCGAATTGAAGGCCTGTCAGATCTCCGGATTTGAACCCTTCCTGAACGAAGCCCAAAGAAATGAACCCAAAGAGATCCTTTGCTTTCATCGTTTTCAGGAACATCCCTGTTTTGCCGGATTTAAAAAGAGTTTTGAGAATGGTCTGATCAATTTTTTAGAGGATTCGAAACCCGACTCTTTCCATCCCCTAAATGAAGCCCACAGGGATTCGATTCCCAATGAATTCCCTCTGGCAGCCATGGCTGCGGAGATGGTTCTGCTTTATGCGGAAGAGAATCAGAAGAGGCCGCTCTCCCATATCCGGTCCATCACCTTCTATCAGGTCCAGGATTTTATGGTGATCGACGAAGTGACAAAGAGGAACCTGGAACTGACTCAGACCCTCTTCGACCAGAGTAAGAAGGGATCTCTCTTCTGGGGGCTTGATGAGACGATGACCCCAATGGGGAGCAGGAAATTGAAACAGTGGTTGAATTATCCCCTGATGGATATCGTGGAGATCGAACGGAGGCTGGAATCTGTTTCCGAGTTGAAGGAGAAGAAGATTGAGCGAAAGCGGGTGAGGGAGCCTTTAAAAGAGATTCAGGACATCGAAAGGCTTGCGTCCCGGATCTTCCTCGGACATGCGAACGCCAGAGACCTTGTCGGGTTAAAAAATTCGATCCGGCACCTGCCCGATCTGAAAATTCTTCTTGAGGCTTTTACTTCCTCTCTCCTGAAGGATGTGTCACGGGAGATCGAAGGGTTTGAAAGCCTTTTCCAACTCCTCGACTCCTCCATCGTTGACCATCCTCCTCTCACAGTGAAGGAGGGAGGCATCATCAAATCCCACTTTAATAAAGAATTAGATGATTTAAGAGAGATCGGCAGGGAAGGGAAGAAGTGGATCATTCGACTGGAAGCCGAGGAGAGGAAAAAGACAGGGATCTCCACTCTAAAGGTTCGATACAATCAGGTCTTCGGATATTATATCGAAGTGACCAAAAGTAATCTCCACCTCGTCCCTGCCCATTACATCAGAAAGCAGACACTGGTCAATGCCGAGCGGTTCATCACGCCGGAACTGAAAGAGTTCGAGACCAAGGTGTTGGGCGCGGAGGAAGCGATCTGCCAGCTTGAATACAGACTCTTTGAGGAGATACAGAAGAAGGTCTCCGAGGAGACGCCGGGCCTCCAGAACACAGCCTCTGCGGTTGCGGCGATCGATGTTCTATGTTCCCTGACTGAAGTGGCCGACCGGAATGACTACTGCCGGCCCAGGATAGACGAAGGCGAAGAGATTGTGATTCAGGATGGAAGGCATCCGGTCCTCGAGCGGATGTCGCTTTCCGAAAGGTTTGTCCCCAATGACACCTTGCTCGATCATCACGAGAATCAGATTCTCATCATCACCGGACCCAATATGGCGGGCAAATCGACCTATCTGAGACAGGTGGCGATCATCATCCTGATGGCGCAAATGGGAAGCTTTGTTCCCGCAGCCGAAGCCCGGATCGGCTTGGTGGACCGGATCTTCACCCGCATCGGCGCCCTGGACAATATCATGCGGGGCCAGAGCACCTTCATGGTGGAGATGATGGAGACAGCGCGTATCCTCCAGCAGGCCACCACAAGGAGCCTTGTCGTTCTCGATGAGGTCGGGAGGGGAACGAGCACGTTTGACGGGTTGAGCATTGCCTGGGCCGTTGTCGAGCATCTCCACGATCATCCCCTGCTCAGGCCGAGGACCCTTTTTGCGACCCACTACCACGAATTAACCGAATTGGCCCTTACCAAAGAGAGGGTGAAGAATTACAATGTGGCTGTGAAGGAATGGGGAGGAGAGATCATCTTTCTCAGGAAGGTGGTGGAAGGGGGAACCAACCGGAGCTATGGGATTCAGGTAGCCCGATTAGCAGGCCTTCCCGCAAAAGTGATTGACCGGGCAAAGGAGATTCTTTCCAATCTTGAGAGGGGGGAGTTTGATTCAATGGGCCTGCCCAAAATTGCCAAGTCGAAGGTTGCAACTTCAAAACCCAAGATCCCGATTCAGCCGTCCCTTTTTTCTCAGACTGATCCCATCCGATCGGAATTGAAAAAGATCGACCCTGATCAGATGACTCCGATCGAGGCCCTAAAGATTTTAAGTGAGTTGAAGAAAAAAGCGGAGAAAGAAGAATAGTAAATCCAAATGCCAAAGTTCAAATGTCAAATTAAATCCAAAACTCAAATGGCAAGAATATTTTGGATTTTGAACCTTGACATTCATTTGGCATTTGGATTTTGAACTTTGACATTTCGGGTTCAGAAGATGCTCGATTTTCCAAAGGCAAGAGAAAAGATGGTGGAAGAGCAGATCATTGAAAGGGGGATCAAGGATCCCCGTCTGATCGCTGCCATGAAGAAAGTCCCTCGACACCTCTTTGTCGAGGAGGCGCTCCAGAATCAGGCTTACAATGACCGTCCCCTTCCCATCGGAGAGAAACAGACCATTTCTCAACCCTATATGGTCGCCCTGATGACCGAGGCGATGGAGTTAAAGGGAAAGGAGAGGGTTCTGGAGATCGGATCGGGATCAGGTTATCAGACAGCCATCCTGGCCGAATTGGCCCAGGAGGTCTTTTCCGTCGAAAGGATTCGTCCGCTGGCCATCCGGGCCAGGAAGTTGCTCTATGATCTTGGATATTTCAATGTAGAGATCAAAATCTTCGATGGCACGTTTGGATGGTCGGAAAAAGGCCCCTTTGACGCCATTATCGTTACCGCAGGATCTCCGGATATTCCTCAACCTTTCTATGACCAGCTGACAATGGGCGGAAGATTGGTGATACCGGTGGGAGACATCCATATCCAGGATCTCTTTCGAATCACGAAGACAGAAGAAGGAATGAAGAAGGAGGACCTCGGCGGATGTCGATTTGTGAAATTGATCGGGAGATATGGGTGGGAAGGGGAATGAACGAGGGACGAGAGATGAGGGACGATGAGCAAAAGATAGTGATCAGTTATCAGTGATCAGAAAAAGCGTTGCTTAGACCCGGATGTCAAATAATATTTTTTGGGCATTATTTTTTTCAGTCATCATACTCGCCCAGGGGTGTGCGAAACATAGAGTTGTCATTGATAAAACCCCTTCTGCGCCAAGAAGCGGCGTTTACCATGTGGTTGAAAAGCATCAGACCCTTTTCCGAATCTGCAAGACCTATGGGGTCGATCTCAAAGAGGTGGCGTCATTGAACAATATTTCGGACCCGGGTAGGATTCGGACGGGCCAGAGAATCTTCATCCCCGGAGCGAAGAGAGCGTTAAAGGTGGAGGTCTATATTGAAGATGTGGTTGAGGAATCAGGCCATCAGGAGAAGATGGCCTATAAGAAGATGAGTTTTATCTGGCCAGTGGAAGGGCAGATGAGAGATGGATTTGATGAGACAGAGGGCAGAAGGCATATGGGAATTGACATCTCCTCTCCTGCCGGCACTGCGATCAAAGCCTCCGGTTCCGGAAAAGTCATCTATTCGGGCAATACGATCCGGGGATATGGAAACCTGATAATCCTTCGCCATTCCGAAGAATTCGTAACGATCTATGGACACAACGAAGTCAATCTTGTTGAAGAAGGGGAGTGGGTGGAAAGGGGACAGGTCATCGGAAAGGTCGGTCAGACCGGACGGGCCACAGGCCCCCATCTTCACTTCGAAATTAGAAGAAATAATAACGCGGTTGATCCGCTGCTTTTTTTAAGGTAAGGCTTATGCGAGTATTGGCTATTGAAACATCGTGTGATGATACTGGGGCGGCTGTGGTTCTGGATGGGAGGAAGATTCTCTCCAATGTGGTCTCCTCGCAGGTTGCCGTCCATCAGAAATACGGAGGGGTTGTTCCGGAATTAGCTTCGAGAAAACATATTGAGGCGATCGTTCCCATTGTGACCGAAGCCCTTGAAAGGGCAGGGGGCACTTTGCAGGAGATCGATGGCATTGCGGTGACTCAGGGGCCGGGGCTGGTGGGTTCACTTTTAGTGGGTCTCTCGTTTGCCAAATCGCTGGCCTTTGTCACAGGAGCGCCTTTTGTTGGAGTGAATCATATTGAAGCGCACCTCTCGGCCATTTTTCTTGAAGAGCGCCCCCCACGATTCCCTTTTCTCGGGCTGGTCGTATCAGGAGGTCATACCTCTCTTTTCCGGGTGGATGGATTCGGAGCATATAAGATGCTTGGGCAGACGAGAGATGATGCGGCAGGAGAGGCCTTTGATAAAGTCGCTAAACTGCTTGGGCTGGGGTATCCGGGCGGGCCGATTATCGATCAGCTTTCCATAACTGGAGATTCAAAGGCGATCCGGTTTCCAAGGGCATCCCTCGGGAAGGATTCGTTCGATTTCAGTTTCAGCGGGGTGAAAACCGCCGTGGTCAATTTCGTGAAGGCTCATCCCGAGCCAGCCGGAGGTTTTCCAAAAGAGATGATCTGCAACATTGTTTCCAGTTTTCAGGAGGCGGTCGTCGATGTTTTGGTAAAAAAGACTTTTCAAGCGGCAAGGCATCAGGGTTTAAAGCGAGTGGTCATCTCAGGAGGAGTAGCAGCCAATCGGCTTCTCCGGCAGAGGATGGAAGAGGGGGCATCCGAGCAGAAGATACGGGTCCATATTCCTTCTCCTGCCTTCTGCACGGACAATGCGGCCATGGTGGGTGTGGTGGGACATGAATGTTTGAAAAGGGGCTTAAGGTCCCCATTATCGCTTAATGCCTTTTCGAATCTGCCGCTCTAACGAAGAATGTCAAATGACAAAGTTTAAAGTTCAAATGAAATCCAAAGTTCAAATAACAAAATTTGCTAAAAACGTAACACTTTAGCTGTTTGAAAATCTTTGTAAAATCCCTCCCGACCGTCCGGCGCCAAAGTCCCAATGCTTTGTTTGGCGTGAGCAGTGCGGCTCTGGACGGCGGCGCCTCCCTTTGCTCGCCGCGCAAGCGCTGGCGCAGCGGGCCAAAGGGAGGAGATAGGGGTTTCCCCCTTTAGCAAAGGGGGATTAAGGGGGATTTTATGATGATTCTTTTTTTCATTAGGTTAAATTGATACCAAAAATAAATAGATTTGACATTGGTTTTTTTGACATTCCTTTGACATTTGAACTTTGGCATTTGGATTTAATGACTATGGTATCGATTAGGCAAGAACTAAAAGAATACGGCTTATTTCCCAAAAAGAGACTGGGTCAGCATTTTCTTGTTGATCGGAACATTATCGACAAGGTGATTCGAACCGCCGAGGTGAATAAGGAGGATGTCATCCTCGAAGTGGGGCCTGGCCTGGGAGAGATGACCCTTGGACTTGCTCGACAGGCGAAACGTGTGATCGCCGTTGAGATTGATTCAAGATTAGCAGAGATATTAAAAAAAAAGATGTCAGCCGTTTCCAATGTGGAAATCATCCAGAAAGATATCTTCAAGATCGACTTTGATGCCTTATCCCATCATGTAAAGGCGCCGTTGAAGGTGGTCGCAAATCTGCCCTACCAGATTTCAACACCTTTGCTTTTCCGTTTCATCGAATCGAGGAGATATTTTTCCAACCTGACCTTGATGTTGCAGAGAGAGGTGGTTGAACGGATGATCGCCCCTGCGGGAGTGAAAGAGTATGGGGCCTTATCCATCTTTGTCCAGATGGTTTCTCACCCTTCCATCCACTTCTTTATCAGTCCTTCTGCCTTCTTCCCGCGCCCGAAAGTAGAATCTGCGGTGGTCCATCTTGTATGGAGAGAAGAGCCATGGATTGAGCCGGATGGCGAAAAGTGGTTTAAAGAGGTGGTGAAAGCAAGTTTTAGCCATCGAAGGAAGACTCTGATCAATTCATTGAAACATTCCGGCCTTCCTCTTCCTGCCTTGATAAAGGAGAGGATGAAGGCGACAGGGATCGATCCCCGAAGGAGACCTGAAACCCTTTCCATAGAGGAATTTATCCATCTGTCAGAGGTTCTGAAATGAATTGGTAATGGCCGAAGAGCCAGCTTCGAACTATGAGAATGACCAAGTATTATCCTCCCCCTTGATGGGGGAGGATTGAGGTGGGGGTGGTCATGGTAGAGCCCCCTCACCCCCACCCTCTCCCGCCTGGGGAGAGGGAGTTAGCAGGTTATTTTTTGGGCAAGTAGAAAAGTTGGATCCTGATTGCAAATTCCCTGAGGGATGATTATTTTTTGGATGAGGACCGTCATAGGGGGTAAAAGGGATGAATATAGATAAATTGACATTAAAAGCGCAGGAGGCGTTGCAGGCCGCTAAGGGTTTGGCTGAGCAGAGAAGCCATCAACAGATTGATGTGGAACATCTTCTGTATGCCCTTCTGATGCAAAAAGAAGGGATTGTCATTCCCATCATCCAAAAGTTAGGGGCCAATCCGAATCTCATCACCTCTCAACTTGAAGAGGAGTTGAATCGGATTCCAAGGGTGACAGGAGGGACAGGCCAGGTCTACCTTTCAAGCCGGCTTAATGAGATATTGAATGCGGCCTGGAAAGAGGCAGAGAGGTTGACGGATGAGTATCTTTCCACCGAGCATCTTCTGATCGCCATTGCGGATGAAAGAGGAGGAGCTTCTTCGCAGATCCTCCAGAGAAACGGGGTGACGAAGGATGCGATCTTCAAGGTCTTGCAGGAGATCCGGGGATCTCACCGTGTGACAGATCAGAACCCGGAGGAGAAGTATCAGGCATTGAAGCGATACAGCAGGGACCTGACGGAGGAGGCAAGAAAGGGGAAGCTTGACCCAGTAATCGGAAGGGACGATGAGATCCGCAGGGTCATTCAGGTTCTCTCGCGGAGGACGAAGAATAATCCGGTGCTGATCGGCGAGCCCGGGGTGGGGAAGACAGCGATTGTAGAAGGACTGGCACAGAGAATCATCAAGGGAGATGTCCCCGAGACCCTGAAGAATAAAAAACTGGTTGCCCTCGACCTGGGAGCCCTGATCGCGGGCGCCAAATTCCGCGGGGAGTTCGAAGAGAGATTGAAGGCCGTTTTAAAAGAGATCACGGCGGCCGCGGGAAATATCATCCTCTTCATCGACGAACTCCACACCCTGGTGGGAGCCGGAGCCGCAGAAGGGGCGATCGATGCCTCCAATATGCTCAAGCCTGCCCTGGCAAGAGGAGAGTTGCGATGTGTGGGGGCTACCACGCTTAACGAATACCGGAAGTATGTGGAGAAGGACGCCGCCCTTGAAAGGAGATTTCAGCCGATCTATGTGGCCCAACCTTCGGTAGAAGATACGATTGCGATCTTAAGGGGCTTGAAGGAGCGATACGAGGTTCACCACGGGGTGAAGATCAAGGACTCAGCGCTTCTTGCGGCTTCCATGCTTTCTCACCGATACATTTCAGACCGTTTTCTTCCGGATAAGGCGGTCGATCTGATCGATGAGGCGGCATCGAGGCTCAGGATCGAGATCGATAGCGTGCCCATGGAGATCGATGAGGTCCAGCGAAGAGTGATGCAGTTAGAGATTGAACGGCAGGCCCTGAAGAAGGAGAAGGATAAAGGTTCTGTCGAGCGATTAAAAAAACTTGAAGAGGAGCTCTCAGGCCTGAAGAATGGAGTGCAGGAGAAGAAACTGAAATGGGAGAACGAGAAGAAGGCCATTTCGCGAATCCAGCAGATCAAGGAACAGATGGAAAAAACCAAACAGATAATGAAGGAGGCTGAGCGAGAGGCCGACTACTCGAAACTGGCAGAATTACAATACGGTGAGATGATCCATCTCGAAAAAGAGCAGAAACAGGAAGAGGAGAAGCTTACCGAGCTGCAGAAGGCGGGGAAGATGCTCAAGGAGGAGGTGGATGAAGAGGATGTGGCTGAGGTCGTCTCCAAATGGACAAGGATCCCGGTCTCAAGGATGCTGGAAGGAGAGGTCGAAAAGCTCATCCGTATGGAGGAGAGGCTGGGGCAGAGGGTGGTGGGTCAGGATGATGCGATCGTTGCCGTTTCGAATGCGGTGAGAAGGGCGAGGGCGGGGTTGCAGGATCCGAACCGCCCGATCGGCTCCTTCATCTTTATGGGCCCAACCGGCGTGGGAAAGACGGAACTGGCCCGCGCCCTGGCCGAATTTCTCTTCGATGATGAACAGGCCATGGTCAGGATCGATATGTCCGAATTTATGGAGAAGCATTCGGTGGCCCGGCTCATCGGAGCGCCGCCCGGATATGTGGGCTATGAAGAAGGAGGGTTTCTCACCGAAGCGGTCAGGAGAAGACCTTACTCCATTGTCCTGATGGATGAGATTGAGAAGGCCCATCCGGAGGTATTCAATATCCTCCTTCAGATTCTCGATGACGGACGGTTGACCGATGGCCACGGAAGAACAGTCGATTTTAAGAATACGGTCGTGATCATGACTTCCAACATCGGAAGTCAGTGGATTGTGGATCTTGGAGAGAAAGATTATGAGGAGATGCGGAGGCGGGTGATGGAGGCTGTGAAGGCCCAGTTCAAACCGGAATTTCTAAATCGGATTGATGAGTTGGTGATCTTTCGCAGTCTTGGGATTGAGGAAATAAAGGCCATCGTTGATATTCAATCAAAGAAACTTGAGAAAAGGCTTCTCGAAAGGCGGATAGGTCTCAAGATGACTGAAAAAGCAAAGGAATTTTTAGCGAAAGAAGGGTTTGATCCCGCTTATGGCGCCCGTCCGCTTAAACGTGTGATTCAAAAGGAGATTCAGGATAGATTGGCGATAAGGATATTGGAAGGCAAATTTAAGGAAGGGGATACGGTCACCGTGGATATGGACGGCAAGAAAGGGGAACTGGTATTCAAGACGTGAAGTAAAAGGGTCGGGGGGATTTTCCAGAAAAACCTCCCGACCCTTTTCTGCTTCATTAACTGAGGGATTACGTTATAACTTAATAATTTCCTTGACAATAATCAAAAAAGGGGCTATACATACAGGGAATTTTTAGCGGTCACCGCTGTGCAAGGAGGAGGGTTGTAGGCACGTAGCTCAGGGGGAGAGCGCTACCTTGACGCGGTAGAAGTCTGGGGTTCAAATCCCCACGTGCCTACCATTTAAACCTATTTATCAGGAAGTGAAAGACAAGTTATTGAGAAAAAAGACATTTTAACAAGAAAATTGGAGAGGCATCATTCATTTTTTCACATGGGTGATGCCTCTTCCATTTCAATTCAGGCAACCATGATAGAGAAAATAGCGATCACCTTACCCGGTGGCGAAAAGAGATTGGCTCCGAAGGGAACGAAACTTATCGAATTTGCTGATAAAGAGGCAGTGGCAGCGCAGATAGACGGCGCTTTGGTCGATCTTTCAAGACCAATGGAAAGGGATGCATCAATCTCTTTCATCTCGTCCCATTCGAGGAAAGGCATCGATATTTTGCGCCATTCGGCTGCCCATGTGATGGCACAGGCGGTGAAAGAACTTTTTCCTTCGGTAAAGCTAACTTTCGGTCCTTCCACGGAAGGAGGCTTCTATTACGATTTTGATTATGAGAAGACCTTCACTCCGCAGGATCTTGAATCGATTGAAAAGAGAATGGAGGAGATCATCCGAAAGGATGAGCCTTTTATTCGAAATGAGGTTTCAAAAGATGAGGCCATCTTAACTTTCAAAAAGATGGGAGAGAGTTATAAAGTTGAGCATATGGACGACCTTCCTAACCGCGTCTCTCTCTATCGCCAGGGTTCTTTTGTTGACCTGTGCGAGGGACCTCACCTTCCATCAACCGGGAAGATTAAAGCGTTCAAGCTCTTAAGCGTCTCAGGAACTTACTGGAGGGGAGATGCCAGGAACCAGGTGCTCCAGCGGATTTATGGAACGGCCTTCCCGGATTCTCAGGGGTTGAAAGATTATCTTCATATGCTTGAAGAGGCGAAGAAACGGGACCACCGGAAGCTTGGAAGGGAACTCGATCTTTTTAGCCTGAGCGAGGAGGCGGGTCCCGGCCTGGTGA
This sequence comes from Deltaproteobacteria bacterium, assembly GCA_018333535.1. Taxonomy (GTDB): domain Bacteria; phylum Desulfobacterota; class BSN033; order BSN033; family UBA1163; genus RBG-16-49-23. The sequence continues at coordinate 13,893 of JAGXTA010000188.1, forward strand.
TCTACCATCCCAAGGGCGCCCTCCTCAGAACGATCCTGGAAGACTTTGAGAGAAAAGAACACCTGAAGCGTGGTTATCAGATCGTCATCGGTCCCCAGCTTCTCAAACTGGATCTGTGGAAGCGGTCCGGTCATTTTGAAAATTACAGGGACAAGATGTATTTCACCAAGGTGGAGGATGCGGAGTACGGGATCAAACCCATGAACTGCCTCGCCCATATGCTGATCTACAAATCGCAGATCAGAAGCTACCGGGACCTTCCCCTGCGATATTTCGAATTAGGCACGGTTCACCGCCATGAAAAATCCGGAGAACTCCATGGACTGCTCCGGGTCAGGGGTTTTACGCAGGACGATGCCCATATCCTCTGCCGTCCGGATCAACTGAACGATGAGATCGGCGCCATCATTCAATTCGTCGATGATGTGATGAAGATATTCGGTTTCGAATACGAAATGGAGCTAAGCACACGTCCGGAGAAATCGATCGGAACGGGTGAGGATTGGGAGAAGGCGACCCATGCCCTGTTCAACACCCTTAAAGAGAAAAACCTCCCCTTTGAGATTAACGAAGGGGACGGAGCCTTTTATGGTCCCAAGATTGATGTCAAACTCAAAGACGCCCTGAACCGGAGATGGCAGTGCGCCACCATCCAGGTTGACTTCGCCATGCCCGAAAGGTTCGATCTCACCTACGTGGGAAGCGATGGAGAAAAACACCGGCCTGTCATGCTCCATCGGGTGATCCTCGGAGCCATGGAAAGATTTATCGGGGTGCTCATCGAGCATTATGCCGGGGCCTTTCCGGTCTGGCTCGCCCCTGTCCAGGCCATCCTTTTGACCGTAACGGAACGGCATATCCCTTATGCGGAGAAAGTCTATCAACGGTTGATCCAAAAAGGAATCCGGGTTGAAAAGGATCTGAGAAACGAGAAGCTGGGATTCAAAGTCCGGGAGGCGCAGGTACAGAAGATTCCTTATATGCTGGTGATAGGAGATAAGGAAGAGAAGGAGGAGACCGTCTCTCCTCGCAAACGGAGCGGCGAGGCAATCGGTTCAATGGCTGTGGAGGAGTTCATCCATCTGGTCGAATCGGATTATCCGGCTTTGTAGGTGGAAAGTGGAGAGAGGGTCGACCACTCGCCACATTCTACACTCGAATATCCAAAGAAGGAGGTGGGATTTATTAGCAGGGATGTACGCATCAATCGCGAGATTCGGGCAAGGGAGGTCAGAGTCATCGACTCTGAAGGAAAGCAGTTAGGGATATTGCCGCTGGTAGAGGCGCTTCGGGCAGCCGCCAATGCCGATTTAGACCTGGTGGAGGTTTCGCCGAAATCGGAACCGCCGGTCTGTCGGATCATGGACTTCGGAAAGTTCAAATATCAGCAGAGCAAAAAGGCACATGATGCGAAGAAAAAGCAGGCTGTCGTCCATCTCAAGGAAGTGAAGTTCAGATCCAAAACAGAGGAACACGACCTGGAGTTTAAACTCCGACATATCGAGCGTTTTTTAAAAGAGGGCAATAAAACCAAGGTCACCATTATCTTCAGGGGAAGAGAGATCACTCATTCTGAATTAGGGAAACAGATGATGGGACGGATTGCAGAGCAGGCCAAAGAGTGGGGAAAGATTGAACAGCCCGCCAAATTCGAAGGCAGGAATTATGTGATGATTCTGGCTCCCCTGCCGAGCCAGAAGACACCATAGAATGTAGAAGGTGGAAAGTGGAAGGTAGAAGAGAATACCACCTACTACGTTCCACTCTCGACTATCAAGACAAGGAGGAGATCGTGCCAAAAATAAAGACGAACCGTGGAGCGGCAAAACGATTCAAAAAAACCGGAACTGGAAAGGTGAAGGCGAAAAGGGCGTTCGCACGGCATATCCTGACGAAGAAGGCGGCCAATCGGAAGCGAGGCCTGAGAAGACCGAAGGTGATCAGCAAGACGGATATGAAAGGGATCGAGAAATTGATTCCCTATCTATAAGAACCAAATGGGAAATGGGAATTGAGAATATTGAAATTTGCAATGATTAATTTGAGGAAGGAGTATGTTCCATGCCAAGAGTAAAAGGTGGACCGAAGACCAGAGCGAGAAGAAAAAAGGTCTTAAAGATGGCCAAGGGTTATGTGGGGGGACGGAGCCGGCTCTATCGGACAGCCGTGGATGCTGTTCACCGAGCCCTTGCTTATGCCTATAGGGACCGCAGGGCAAGAAAGAGAGATTTTCGGAGGTTGTGGATCACCCGGATCAATGCGGCGGCGAGGATCCATGGCTTATCCTACAGTTCTCTGATGGATGCCTTGAAGAAAGCGCATATCGAATTGGACCGAAAGATATTGGCTGATCTGGCTGTGAGCGACCCCGGCGCTTTTTTAAAGATTGTTGAGAAGGCCAAGGCAATGAAGGGACAATGAACCTTAAACGTTGAACCATGAACAATCTATATGTTCACTGTTCATCGTCCATTGTTCATTGTCTATCCCACATGAGGGTCTTCAGAGGAAGAGATCGTTGAAAGAGGAGTTGGAAAAGATTCGAGAGGAGTGCCAGGCTTCCCTCGGTCTGGCAAGGACCGAGCCGGAGATCTCCGACATCCGGGTCAATGTGCTGGGGAGGAAGGGGAGCCTGACGCAACTTCTCAAGAGGTTGGGAACGCTTCCAGAGGATGAGCGAAGAGAGATAGGCCGAAGGGCGAATGAGATCAAAGAAGATCTGGAGGCAAGGGTGGAAGAGTGCCTCCGGTGCATCCAGGAACAGGAGAGAACGGAAGCGCTGGAAAGGGAGAAGATTGATGTGACCCTTCCTGGCAGGAGGATGATTTTAGGGAGAAAGCATCCCCTCACTCAAACTCTGGATGAGATCATCCATATCTTCTCACGATTAGGTTTTGAAGTGGTGGAAGGTCCGGAAGTGGAATTGGACTATTACAATTTCGAAGCCCTCAACATTCCAAAAGGGCATCCTGCGAGGGAGATGCAGGCCACCTTCTTTATCTCGGACGATGTGGTTTTGAGAACGCATACCTCTCCTGTCCAGGTGAGGACCATGGAAAAAAAGAGGCCGCCTGTCCGTGTGATCTGCCCGGGAGCGGTCTATCGGTGCGATTCGGATCCGACTCATTCCCCCATGTTTCATCAGGTGGAAGGGCTTCTGGTGGACAGGGGAATCACCTTTTCAGACCTCAAAGGGATATTGACCGTCTTTGTTCACCAGATGTTTGGTAAGGAAACGAAGCTGAGGTTCCGCCCCAGTTTCTTTCCCTTTACAGAGCCGAGCGCCGAGATAGACATCGAATGTTTTATCTGCGGGGGAAAAGGGTGCGGGGTCTGCTCCGGCACAGGATGGCTTGAAATTTTAGGCTCCGGCATGGTCGATCCTGCTGTCTACCGGTTCGTTGACTACGACCCGGAAGAGGTGACCGGGTTTGCCTTTGGGATGGGGATCGAACGGATCGCCATGCTCAAGTATGGCATCAACGACATCCGCCTCTTCTTCACGAATGATTTGAGGTTTTTGAAGCAATTTTGAAAGAAGGAAATTCGAAATCCTAAACACGAAATCCTAAACAAGCACGAATTTTCGAAATACAAATGACCGAAACGAGAAGTTTAGGATTTGGAAAATTTGAATTTTGAAATTGTTTCGGATTGGTCCGAAACGGATGCTTCGCCCGATATTCGGATTTAGGATTTATGACTATGAAGGTATCTCTCAACTGGCTCAAAGATTATATCGATATCCGGATGGACCTGAAGGAATTGGTCAACCTTCTGACCATGGGAGGATTGGAGGTTGAGGCAGCCACGCCTATGGGGCAGGGGTTTGAAAAGATCGTTGTGGCTGAGATTCAATCGATCCGGAGACACCCCAACGCGGACCGTCTTTCCCTGGTCGAGGCAAGAACCCCTGATGAGAAATTTTCGGTCGTCTGCGGCGCCACAAATATCCGGGAGGGGCAGAGGGTTCCTCTGGCTGTTGTCGGAGCAAAACTCCCGAACGGTGTTGAGATCAAAAAGTCTAAGATCAGGGGAGAGGTTTCCGAAGGGATGCTCTGTTCGGAGATCGAACTGGGGTTGGGCAAGGACGCTTCCGGGATTATGATCCTCGATTCCGATGCCTCTCTTGGCGTGAACTTAGGCGAGGCCCTCGACTTAGCGGATACGATTCTCGATATCAGCGTCACACCGAACCGCCCGGACTGCCTCTGTGTGATTGGAGTCGCCAGAGAGATCGCAGCCCTCACCGATCAGCGGCTCAAATATCCAAGCCTGTCGCTCTCTGACGCGAGCAGCGAGATTCATCAGAGAACCTCGGTGACCCTTCAGGACCCGGATCTCTGCCCCCGATATGTGGCGCGCATGATCGAAGGAGTGACGATCGGTCCCTCTCCGCATTGGATGCGGAACCGATTGGAGAAGGTGGGCATTCGCTCCATCAATAATGTCGTCGATGTGACCAACTATGTGATGATGGAGTATGGTCAGCCCTTGCACGCCTTTGATTTTGAACTGTTGGAAGAGGGGAGAATCGTGGTCCGCAGAGCTCATACAAGCGAAGAGTTTGTCACGCTCGACGGAGTCAAGAGAACCCTGGATGAAGAGATGCTGATGATCTGCGATGGGGTCAAACCGGTGGCCATTGCCGGCGTCATGGGAGGGCTCAACTCGGAGATCAGGGCCCAGACCCAAACCGTCCTTTTAGAGAGCGCTTACTTTCACCCAATGAACAATCGAAGGACTTCCAAAAAGCTCGGGTTTGAGACAGAGGCCTCCTACCGGTTTGGAAGGGGGATCGATTACGGAGGGTGTCTGAATGCGGCCAACCGCGCGGCCTCAATGATTCAGAAATTATCCGGAGGCAGGGTGATGGAAGGAGCGGTGGATGCTTATCCGAAACCCATCCGGCCCAACCCGATCCGTTTGAGCGTCTCCGGAGTGAACCGTATCCTGGGAACGGAGATCTCGACAAAACAGATAAAAACTTATTTAACGAACCTGGAGTTGGATGTCCGTCAGGAGGATGAGGAGAAACTGATCGTAACCCCTCCTTCCTTTCGCGGCGATCTCGAGAGGGAGATCGACCTGATCGAAGAGGTGGTGCGCATGGATGGATATGAAAAGATTCCGCTCACCCTTCCCCAAGGGCCGCCTTCTTCCGAAGAGATGAGCCGGGAGTTGATCTTTGAACAGAAGGCAAAAGATCTCCTTATCCGGCATGGTTTTTTCGAAGTGGTCACCTATAGCTTTACGGCTCCAATGTCCTTGAATGGGCTCTGCCTTTCTCCGGACGATCCGAGGAGACAGTGTCTTCCAATTCTGAACCCTCTGACAGCGGACTCTTCCGTTATGAGAACCTCTTTGATTCCTGGTCTGATGGAGACAGCCCATTACAATCTCTCTCATAAGAATGTGAACCTGAGGATCTTCGAATTGAAGAAAACCTATCTGCCCGCACAGGGGGAACGACTCCCAAAAGAAGTCAAATATCTTTCAGGTTTGGCCATGGGAATGGATGGAGAAATCCATTGGGCCTCGTCAGTGAGGGGGATCGATTTTTACGATGTCAAGGGCTGCATCGAGGATCTGTTCGAATTCCTTCAGGTCAAAGGAGCCCTATTTGACAAGGCCGGGGATATCCCTTATCTTCATCCAGGGAAGTCGTCGAAAATCCTTCTCGGAGGAGAGGTGCTGGGGGTTCTGGGGGAGGTCCATCCGGAAACGTTAAGCCATTATGAAATTCCCGGGAAGGCCTATCTCTTCGAAATCGATTTCGACCGGATGGTGAAGAATGGAGTTGGAGAAAAAAAGTTTCGGCCCCTCCCGAAATTCCCTGCGGTCCACCGGGACCTCTCTCTCGTGGTCGAGGATCACCTCGAAGCGGAAAAGGTGGAAGAGGCCATCCGTTTGTTTGACCAACCCTTTATCGACGAAATCAAGCTCTTTGATGTCTATCGGGGAGCCCCGGTTCCCCACGGGAAGAAAAGCATCTCTTATCGAATCCGATATCAAGCCGGCGACCGGACTCTGACGGACGATGAAGTAAATCAATATCATGAGAAGGTCATCTCTAGGTTGAGGGGAGTCTTTAAAGCGGAATTGAGAGGATAAACCCCGTTAGGAAGAAAGGGGCTTTCTTACCAGGGTCAAGATTTCGGAGAAAGGAGGATGAAGGCGATGACGAAGGTCGATATTGTGGAGGCCATTTACGAGAAGGTCGGGTTTTCTAAGAAAGAGGTGGCCAAGATTGTTGAGTCCATCTTCGATATCATCAAGGAACATCTCCAGCACAATGACAAGATCAAGCTCTCGGGTTTTGGAAATTTTGTCATTAGGAACAAGAGGTCAAGGCGGGGCCGCAACCCTCAGACAGGGAATGACATCGAAATTACTCCGAGACGGATTTTAACCTTTAAGCCAAGTCAGGTGCTGAAAGCCGGCCTCAACCGGAAGGATAAACCGATAGGAGAGCAGACCTTCCCGGAGTGAGGGATCGGAGATTGTAAGCCACCCTTGGCCCATTTCCGTCTCCATGTGAGGATGGTCAGGTCCGCAGAGTGAGGTGATAAGGCTGTGACCAGATTGCTGAAGCATCAAGAAATGGAATATCCCATCTCCCAGGAGAGGCTCTATTACCGGATTGGAGAGGTGAGCCGGATTACAGGGATCAAACCGCATGTGCTCCGTTATTGGGAGTCGGAGTTCAGAGTGATTAAGCCCCACAAAGGAGGATCCCTCCAGCGCCTCTACCGGAGAAAGGATCTGGACCTCATCCTGAAAATTAGAAAACTCCTCTACGAGGAAGGCTTCACCATCTCCGGAGCGAAGAAGAAGATCAGAGACTTTGAGCGTGCGGAGAACAGTAGGGTTAAGCTGAGGCTGGTTGAAAAAAGATCGAGAGGGGTCGATCACGACCTCCTGTTGGCGGTCCGGGAAGAGTTGAAGGGGATCAGAAGAATGCTGGAATAAGCGGGTTACTAATCAGTCCATAACCAATCGTTCCCTCCCCTTTTGGAGACTGTGTCGTAATTAGCCATTCGCCCTTCGACGCACTCAGGTCGCTTCGACTCGCAACCGAGACGAACGGCTAAGTGATTGATTTTTAGCATAGCGTAGTCCGTTCGTGGTGAGGTTCTCGAACCATGAACGGAATTACGACACAGTCGCTCGATGGGGGAAAGCGAGGGCGGGGGTGGACAGGGAGGAATTTTATGAATTGGGTGGTGAGTTGTACGGCCTGCGGAAGCTCTTATGTCTATGAGTCAGGACAAGGGCTTCCCGACATCTGCTCCACCTGTAACGAGAAGAGGAAGAAGGAAGTAAGAAAATTTTTAGAGAAGGAGCAGAAGAGAAAGGAGATCATGGCCGTCCATGCCTTTGATTTCAGCAACCGAAAAATTTTGAAGACACTGGGAATGGTGACCCACGAACATATTTTCGGAGTGGGCCTGGTCCAGGATCTGGATTTGAAGAGGTTTAACGGAGGGGTTTCGATCTCCTGGGCCGAGAAGGTGAAGAGCGCAAGGGAACTCTGCGTCCGGACGCTTGAGGATGAGGCGATTGAGATGGGGGGAAATGGAGTCATCGGGGTGGATGTGGACTATCAGGTTCTGGGAACGCATAATGATATGGTGATGTGGCTGGTGACCGCTAGAGGAACGGCTGTGGTCGTAGTCGATTAATCTGGACTTTTTTGTTGAAATTGAATATACTAAAAACAAAAAACATGTTGGAATAATGGAAAATTGGAATAATGGAATGATGGGTTAAAAACATTTTCAACAAGATAATTCCTTTCATCTTGCACCGAATATTCCAGTATTCTATCATTCCATGGTTTACTTCGGGGCGTAGCGCAGCCTGGTAGCGCACTGGCATGGGGTGTCAGGTGTCGGAGGTTCAAATCCTCTCGCCCCGACCATCTTTTCTCCCATCCCCTATGGACAGAAAACCTAAGATTCTGGTGACCAATGACGATGGGATCCACTCCAAAGGCATCCTTGTACTGGCAAAGGCTCTCCGTGAGATTGGCGATGTTTTCGTCGTCGCTCCTGACCGGGAAGAGAGCGCCATTGCTCACTCCCTTACCCTCCATCGGCCCCTTCGTGTAGAAAAGATCAAGAGAGATTATTACGCTGTGGATGGGACTCCGGCTGATTGCGTTCACCTGGGGGTCAATGTCCTCGTTCCGGGTCGGCCAGGGTTGATTGTGGCAGGGATTAACAAGGGAGGAAACCTGGGAGATGATGTCACCTATTCCGGGACCGTCTCGGCGGCCTTCGAGGGAACCCTGTTGGGCATTCCTTCCTTTGCCATCTCCCTGGTCTCGAGAAGCCATTTCAAATTCGATCCTGCGGCGCGCTTTGCGGTGAGAATGGCTAAGCACGTGATCAGATATGGACTCCCGAAAGACACCCTTCTCAATATCAATGTCCCCAACCTCGATGAAGAGGAAATCAAATCCTACAAGATTACCCGTCAGGGAAGGTGGGTTCATAATGGAAGCGGCGTCATCGAGAAGACGGATCCTCGGGGGAAGAAATATTACTGGATTGGAAGCGGACAATTCATTTTTGACCGGAAGAAGGACACCGATTTTGAGGCGGTATCCAAGGCGTCTATCTCCGTGACCCCCCTCCATCTCGATCTGACCCATTACGGTTCGATTCGCCTCTTAAGAAAATGGAAAGTGTAGTTCCGAAAAACAAGGAAGAAGGGAGGAGAAGTCTATGATTCGATTTGAGCAGACCTTTATGAATTTTCTTCTCCAGCATCAGGAGAAGCATAATCGCACCTATCATTTTCTGGTCCTCATGGACGCCATCATCAGCGCGGGGAAGTATATTCAGCACTATTATCTTACCGGCGCCTTGAAAGGAAATCTTGGCTCCGCAGGCGATGTCAATGTGCAGGGTGAGGATGTCATGCGTATGGATCAGATCGCCCAGGAGATCACCCTTCACTATCTGAAGACCTCAGGCCGGGTCATTCATGCGGTCAGCGAGGAATCGGAGGAGATCATCCAGATCAATCCCAAGGGAGGGCGTTATTTTGTCTATTTCGACCCGATGGACGGATCCTCCAATATCCCCCATGGGCTTCCGATCGGTTTTCTCTTTGGCATTGCGAAGCGTAATCTCGAAGGCTCTGAGGACGGCCATTTGAGGTCAGGAAAAGATTATATCGCCGCCGGCATGTTTGTGATTCCTACGGGAACCTTCACCCTCGGGCTGAAGGATGCGGGCACATGGCAGTTTCATATCGACGAGACCATGAACTTTGTCAGGCCTACCCGGATGATCCTTCCCGAAGACCCCAAAAGCTGGGAGTTGTCGTTCAATGCCTCTAACCGCACCACTTTTGCTGAGCGCGTTCAGAAATGGATCATAGAGAACGAAAGCAAGTATGCGTTCAGATACCTGGGCGCGTTAGCCGGGGATTTTCACAGGCTCCTGACGAACGGCGGCATGTTCATGTATCCGGCGATCGTCAATCATCCCAATCCCAAGAAGAATCGTCCGGAAGGAAAATTGCGCCTCATGTATGAAGGGTCGGTCGTGGCCTTCATCTGCCGAGAAGCAGGGGGAATGGCTGTCAATGAGGCAGGAATCCCGATTCTTGAGATTCAGCCGGGCAAACACCACCAGCGAACAGCGCTCTACGTAGGTTCAAAGAAGTTGGTGGAGGATATTGCCAGGGTCTTAAGAGAAAAAGGCTAAGGCTAAGGTTGAGGTTAAGGGTAAGAAGGGAATAAAACTTAACCCAATGAAAGGAGAGAAAGCCATGGCAAAAAGAAAGGTTTCCAAAGCTGATTTTAAGAAAGCGCTTGAGATTGGACGGCCGCCTAACATCAAGAAACTTTTCCCTAATTCGAAAGCCTTAATTGTGAGCGGGAAGGTGGTGGATCGGGCCATGATCGCCAAAGGGAGGGCGATTGCAATGGCGGCAAACGGCCGGAATCAATTTGTGATCCGGGGAGTCCTTCAGGCTGCCCAGCGAGCCAACACGCCCGTCATCATCGAGATCGCAAAATCGGAGGGGGGCGCGAAAGCCTATTGTGCGGTCAACTACTGGAATATGGCGATGCTGGTCGATACGATCTGCAACGAACTTGGAATTACCATCCCGGTAGCAATCCATGCCGACCATTATGGCATTAAGAATGAGAAGGATCTTGCCGCCGCCAAAGTGGAGATTCCCACCTTCTTTGAAGCGGGAATGACCTCGATTGCCATTGATGCGTCTCATCTTCCTGACGACCAGAACCTATTAGCCAATATTTCCATCAATCCCTTTATTCCTAAATGGGCTGGGCTTGAGACAGAAGTGGGGGAAATCAAAGGTGAGACAGGGCTTTCCACGGTGGAAGAGGCGGTCTTTCTCATCCGGGGGCTGAATGCGAATGATATTTTCCCGGATTGGATCGCCCTGAACAATGGGACGACCCATGGCATCGAGGAGAAGGACTCAGGAATCCAGGTGCAATTGACCGCAGATATTCACAAAGCGATAGAACCCTATAGGGTCTCCGGCGCTCAACACGGAACTTCCGGAAACAGCTCGGAGAGACTTCGTCAAATCCTTGCCAAAACCCACACCACCAAAGCGAATGTCGCCACAGCCCTCCAGATGATCTCCTGGGGCGTTCAGGTCAATGATTATGGAAATGCCATTCTCGATGCGGATGGAAATTTCAGCAAAGTCAAAGGGGAGGGCGTTACCGAGGAGTTGTGGGCGGAGATGGTGGCCCATGCCCAATCGAAAAGTTGGAAAAAGGGGGACTATAAGAATCTCAACCTGCCGTTTGAAAATAAACTGCTCGCCCAACCCAGAGAGATCCGGGATCGGATCGTCGAGCAGGTGGGGGCATTCGCTTACAAGATGATGACAGAGGTCTTCAATTCCCAGGATACGGCTCCTTTTGCCATTGAGGCCATTCTGAAAGCGGGCTCCCATGATCTCGGACCAAAAGTTGGCCGGATGGAAGACCCTGCGGAATGGGCAGAGAGCAAGATCATTGGAAAGGCCTCCCGCCTGGCGAGTGATAAGGGGCCTGCCGGCAAATTCGACGACTGAATAAGGAGGCCAGGAATCCAGGAATTCAGGAAAAAAGAAACCAGGCAAGTTCGACGACTGGAGTAAGTTGTACTCTCCGAAATAAGGAAGCCAGAAATCCAGGAAAAAAGAAACCAGGCAAGTTCGACGACTGGAGTAAGTTGCACTCCCCGAAATAAGGAAGCCAGGAATCCAGGAAAAAAGAAACCAGGCAAATTCGACAACTGAAGTGGTTTGCACCTCCCGGAATGCACTCAATGAATAGATCAATGCAAAAGCGAGTTTACATCGAAACGTATGGTTGCCAGATGAATGAACATGACTCGGAGCAGATTCTTCGGCTCCTCCAAAGGTCAAATTATCTGGAAACGGAGGATGCGCAAGAGGCCGACCTCATCCTCGTCAACACCTGTAGCGTCAGGGAGAAGCCGGAACAGAAGGTCTACAGCGCCCTTGGAAGATTTAAGGGATTGAAAGAGGAGAGAGGAACGATCATCGGGGTGGCCGGCTGTGTGGCCCAGCAGGAAGGCCAAAGATTGTTGGCCCGGATTCCCTACCTCGATATGGTGATCGGAACCCACGCCATTGCGCTGATTCCGCAAATGCTGGAGAGGGTGGAAGTGATCGGAGAGAAGGTCTGTGAAACGGGGTTTGATACGGAAGGGAAGCACCTCGACGCCTTTCTCCCTCAGGGCCAAGTATCCGTGGTCAAATCCTATGTCACGATCATGCAGGGGTGCAACCACTTCTGCTCCTACTGCATTGTCCCCTATGTGAGGGGAAGGGAGAGGAGCCGGCCGAGTCAGGAGATTGTAGATGAGGTCAGTCACCTGGCGCAAAGGGGTGTGAAAGAGATCTGCCTCCTTGGCCAGAATGTCAATTCTTACGGAAAGGGACTGAAAGAAGAGATCAGATTTCCAGAACTTCTCTCAAGGCTTGATGAAATCGAGGGGGTCGAGCGAATTCGTTTCACCACTTCTCATCCGAAGGACTTATCCGAGGAACTGATCCAGGCGCATGGGGGCCTGAAGAAACTCTGCGAGCATATTCATCTTCCATTCCAATCCGGTTCAAATGGAATCCTGAAGGCGATGAATCGGGGCTACACCAGAGAGTCATACCTTGAAAAGATCGATCGGTTGAGAGAGGTTTGCCCCTCCATTGCGATTACCTCGGATGTGATCGCTGGTTTTCCGGGTGAGCAGGAGAAGGACTTCGAAGAAACCCTCGACTTGATGGAGAAGGTCCGGTTCGATGACCTCTTCTCCTTTAAATACTCTCCAAGAAAAGGAACAAGGGCCGCCGAGATCAGTGATCAGGTGGAAGAGCAGATGAAACAGGAAAGGCTTGCGCTTCTACAGAAGATTCAAAAGGAGATCACCCTTCAAAAGAACCAGGCCCTGGAGGGCTGTATCGAAGAGGTTCTGGTGGAGGGCTACAGCAAGCAGACCGAGCAGGATGTGACCGGAAGAACCCGCACTCATAAGACAGTCAACTTCGAAGGGGATTTGGAATCAACAGGAAAGATTGTCCCCGTTCGCATCGTCAAAGCCTACCCTCACTCATTGAGGGGAGAAATACTTACAGATTGAATTTGGAACAGAGTCATTCCAGATTGAAGTTCAGAAACCATTTCCCTTCGAATTAGATAAAAAACTCCCAATCTCGGATCATTTCGAATAGTCCTAATCGAATATCTTGACGAGCCTATCCTTTTTTTGATAAATGTTTAGATTAATAGGGATAGAGAGGTTGGATTCTCCCGGGAGCCAGCATCATATCAACATATCAACAGCCCGGCTCTTTGGAGGAATCGTGGACATCCATGATTTTTAACATAGAATACCTAATTATTTTAACAGGTTAATCAAGAATCAGGCATGCAATAATAGGCGGAATTATCTTATCATAATATAATTTTTCCGTCTACTATCTGTTCGGCAGAAAAACAATGAAAGACTATACAATCGACATTGCGGATTTCTGGCCCACAATAATGAAAGCATGGCAAGAGCACAGAAATCGCCATCCGCTTATCGAATGCAATTTGCTTGAGCGTAAAGTATTCGCATATCCCGCAAAGGAATACATCAATACATTGTCAAAACGGACACGGTCAAGAACATTACGGCAATATGAGCAAGTTACAGCTCAAGGTGGAATGATGGTTTTTGTAAATGATTTTGAAAATAGAGTTCTCCAGTCGCATGTCTTCAACGCTGAAGATATTGAGCCAGACGCGAAACCAAATATCAAGACAGGCATTAGATGAACGTCAAAGACGCATACGAGTCGGCAAATATCGTATTGGTGGAGTTCGGTGGTCAAGCTCCGGTTGAAATACCAGATAAGGGAACAGACCATGATAAGGTTCAATATCTTCTTGATGAGTATTCACAACGACTCAAAAAGAAGTTCTGGCGATACAGACTATTCCGTGATAATAGAAAGATACCAGAAATGATCTGCCAGTATCTTGGGAAAATGCTTACAGAGGATGAACTTAGAAAGCCGAACAAGCTCTTCCAGCGGAGCGCAAAAAGCCGCGCCCGCTGAAGAGCAGCGTTAGCAAAATTATATGATTGAAAACGATTTCCCGGAAAAATTATTGTACTATTCAAAACTAGATAAATATTGTGTTGATGTTATCTTGAAAAATACTTTTGCGATCACAGATCCTACCAGAGGATTTAATGACCCATTCGATTGTTTTTTTGAATTTGAGTTTGTTGGGCTGCCAAAGGAAGATTTAGTCGATCAGTTAAAAGGACTATTTATCGTAGAAAATTACATTGAAAAAAGGAAAACTGTACCTGATTTATCTGAAGAAGACTCGAATGAAATTAATAATTACCGGGATGAATTGACTTGTTGTACCGAGGAGATTTTAAAGCAAAGATTGTCTGAATATGCAACAAAAGAAGTTCGATCTTTTTTGAGTAAGCATCTCAGAAT
>JAGXTA010000189.1 GCA_018333535.1 Deltaproteobacteria bacterium
AAAGGTAGATGACCTATAGCATTTTTAAAAATTTTTGTCAAGCAAAAAAGAGTACTTTAACTCTTTGGAAAACGCTGTGTTATCCCCGTTTAGAAAAAAAGATAAGGTTTCTCCTCTCTTTTTCTTTTGAAAAGGAGCAGGGAAGAGATTTTAAAAGGCCATTCTAACCTTCCCACTGGTTTAAAAGTCTTACCATTTGAATTTTATTGACAAGGCGTTCACCATTTGTTATAAGGGAAAAAATTTATAGATATCTAAAAAAATTTTGTCATTCCTGTGCAAACAGGAATCCAGAGTCTCGTTATTGTTTAGTTCCCTGCTCCCTGTTTTCACAGGGACAAGTTTCGCAGAGCCTGCCCCGGACTTGATCCGGGGGACGGCGTCTGGATTCCCGCCGGAGTTTATCCCGATGGAAATCGGGGCGGGAATGACAATGTGAATACCTCAAATGAAGAAATTAAACAGTTTATAGATAAGTCAGGAGGTTGTTATGGCTCGATTGTATGAATATCAGGGAAAACAATTGCTCAAAACGGCAAAAGTGCCAATTCCTCAGGGGGAAGTGGCCACCACCCCTCAGGAGGCGGGAAAGATTGCCGGAAAGATCGGAAAACCCGTGGCTATAAAGGCGCAGATCTGGGCAGGAGGCCGGGGAAAGGCCGGAGGCATTAAGTTCGCCTCAAATCCCCAGGAGGCGGAGAAGGTCGCAGGCGATTTGTTAGGGTCCACCCTGAAGGACCTGACAGTGGAAAAGGTCCTGATCGAGGAGAAACTCGATATCGATAAGGAGTATTATGTCGGCGTGATCATCGATGCCTCGAGGGAAGTCAGGGCGCCAATCGTCATGTTCAGCACCGAGGGCGGCGTGGATATCGAATCCGTTCCCCCTGAAAAGATTGCCCAGACCACCGTGGATGTTCTCAGGGGTTTCCGGCTCTATGATGCCCTCAACCTTGCCGTTCAACTGAAGGTTCCAAACCAGCACCTTCAGAGCATTGCCCAGGCCATCATGGGCCTGTTTCAGACTTTTAAGGCTTATAACTGCCGGACGGCCGAGATCAACCCCCTTGTCTTAACGAAGGAAGGAAATATCCTGGCCGGAGATTGCCGGATGGCCATTGACGACTCCTCAGTCTTCCGTCACCCGGAATTAGGGATCGAAGTAGCCAGGGAAGCATCAACACCTCCGACGGAGCTGGACAAGGTCGCCTGGCAGATTGAGGAAGGAGACCTGCGAGGGACCTGTTATATTGCCCAGATGGCTACGGAGATCAAAGAGCTAAACTATGTAGGGTATCACGGCATCGGAGGAGGAGGAGCGATCCTCGGAGTGGATGCGCTGAACCGGCAGGGATTAAAAATCGCCAACTATGCGGATACAAGCGGAAACCCCACTGCGGCAAAGGTTTACCGTGCCGCCAAATTGATTATCAATCAGCCGGGAATTGAAGGATATATGTTAGGCGGATTCATTGTGGCCAATCAGGAGCAGTGGCATCATGCCCACGGCGTGGTGAAAGCCCTCCGGGAGGAAATACCGAAAAGGCCCGGTTTTCCATGTGTGATCCTTCTCTGCGGGAACAGGGAGAAGGAGTCAATGGAGATATTAAAGGAAGGGACAAGCGATTTACCCGGACGATTCGAATTCTACGGAAGTGATAAGGTGTATGAGACCCAATTTTTAGCCAAGAGAATGAAAGCCCTGATCCTCGAATATCGGAAGGATAGAGGGATAAAGGAGTAAACCCTCCTGCGATAATAAACTGTGTCGTAAGAGGAAAACAGAGAGAAATGTCATGCTGAACTTGTTTCAGCATCTAATAGAATCCAATAGTTACGAGACCCTGAAATAAATTCAGGGTGACAAAACACTAATTGCGACACAGTCTTAAAGGCTTCGGAGGGTAAAGGAGGAGTAGACGATGATTGAGTTTCAAGAGAGAACGATCAAGGTCATCATAGATGAGAGCAAATGCGTGGATTGCAAGACGCATGCGTGTGCGGCGGGATGCAAGCTCTTCGCTCGAGGGATTTTAGTGATCAAGGATGGAAAACCGGCTCTTGGAGGGGATGCTGCATATGCCGAAAGGGTTGGGACGGAATGCCTGGCCTGTGAATATGAATGCTGGTTCAGAGGAAATAAAGCGATTAAGATCGAGGCTCCAATCCCCGGATTGAAAGAGTATTTGGAAAAACGGGGACTATCACTTTCATAAACAGAACCCTTGACCCATCTCCCCCCAAGGAGACTTTGACGTATTGGTAAGCAAAGGGGGAGAGGCAGTCAGGTTCCGAAGCTTTAGAATGCGGGTCTTTTAAATTATGGGAAACTGTCGTTTGAACAAAATCAAATGTTTTAATACGCTTGGCACGTTTGAATTAGAAAGATTAAAGGTTACCGCTCTAAATCTTCTCCACCTGACTGCCTCTCCCCCTTTTCAAGGGGTCGGGTTTTTTCATCATACCACAAAGCCTCAAGGGAAGAGAGGATGGGTGGGAACATAAATAAAAAGGAGTGAGAAATGGCTATTTTGCTTGAAAAAAATACGACTGTTTTAGTTCAGGGGATTACCGGAAGAGAGGGGTCGGCACGGGCGGCCTTTATGAAAGGATATGGCACCAAAGTGGTGGCAGGCGTGACGCCCGGACGGGGCGGAGAGGAAATCTCCGGAATACCTGTCTACAATACCGTTGAAGAAGCGGTCAGGGCCCGAGGCCGTATCGATGCCAGCGTGACCTTTGTGCCAGGGCCAGGGCTCAAAGATGCTGTTTTTGAGGCTGTTGATGGTGGAATTAAGTTTATTGTTATGCCCGTTGAGCGTGTTCCTCTGTATGATATCCTTGAGATGATGGCCTATGCCAAATTGAAAGGAGTCCGTCTCCTCGGACCAGGATCCATCGGGGTCATCAGTCCCGGAATCGCGGTAATGGGCTGGCTCGGTGGAACTCCTGAGTTTGCCAAGAGGGTCTTTGTGCCCGGACCCGTTGGAGTGATCTCACGTAGCGGGGGACAGTCCGGGACGGTTCCCTGGGCCATTAAAGAAGCAGGGATGGGTGTGAGCACGGTGTTGCACATAGGGACAGAGCCGGTACTGGGCACATCCTGCGGCGACATATTGCCTCTGTTCGAGAAAGATCCGGACACCAAGGCTGTTGCAATGTTCGGTGAAATCGGCGGTCCTTATGAGGAAGAAGCCGCAGAAGCGGTGAGAAAGAAAGAATTTACAAAGCCCCTTGTCGTTTTTGTTGCCGGGGCATGGGCTCCTGAAGGGATGCGATTCTCTCATGCATCGAGCATTATCGAGAGGGGAAGAGGGTCGGCAAAAGACAAGATCAAATCCCTTAAAGAGGCGGGAGTCCATGTGGTGGACCGACCCGATGAGATCGCTCCAACATTGAAAAGGTTGTTAAATATATGATTTTTGTTCCAAATATTTATCGTGGAGTGTTATGTAACAAATAAATCCGAAGCACGAAATCCGAAATTCGAAACAATCTCATCCGCGAAAAGCGGATCCGCCTTTGGCGGAAATGGCAAAATTTTAAATGTTCGAAACAAAAAACGTATGATATTTGAATTTTGAAAATTTGAATTTGTTTCGGATTTCGATATTCGAATTTCGAAATTAGGAATTATGGGAGGTGTACTATGACTGTAATGCGATCTGTTTTTTACATTCCGGGAAATAATGAGAAGATGGTGTCGAAGGCCCCTGAAACACCGGCTGATATCATCACCCTTGACCTGGAAGACTCTGTCCCACCGGCAGAGAAGGTAAAGGCCCGTGAGATGGTCCGGGAGAACCTGAAATTTGCCGGCTCCAGTGGCTCCACGGTTTATTCCCGAATCAACAACTGGGAAACTCTGATGACCAATGATGACCTCGAAGCCATTGTCTATGAGGGGCTTTCAGGAGTCTGTTTAGCCAAATGCGGAGGACCGGATCATGTCCAGCGCCTGGACTGGAAGTTGGAGGAACTCGAGAGGAGAAGAGGGCTTCCTGTAGGAAGCATCGCCATCCAGCTCCTCATTGAAACAGCAAAAGGGGTGATCAATGCCTATCCCTCAGCCATTGCGAGCAAAAGGGTCAACTCCCTCATCTTCGGCGCAGTCGATTATACAAAGGATATGAGGGTGAAACTTACCTCTGAAGGGGATGAGCAGTTTTATGCAAGAGCTCATACTGCTGTTGCCGCCAGAGCTGCAGGCTGTATCGCCATTGACTGTCCCTTTGTGGCCTTCAAGGATACGGAAGCCTTTGAGAAGAACACACGCTTCGGCCGTCAGTTGGGTTATGAGGGGAGAATGCTCATCCATCCAAGCCAGATCGAACCTTCCCACCGGATCTACACACCGGCGCCGGAGGATGTGGATTGGGCAAAGGGAGTGGTAAAGGTTTTTGAAGAAGAGGGAATTGCCAAAGGCGCGGCCGCCGTCTCCTATCTGGGAAAGATGGTGGATACCCCGGTCTATGAGAACGCAAGGACCATCCTTGCCACTGTGGATGAGATCTCGGCTTTTGATGCCAAGAGAAAGAAATAAAAAAGAGGGCGGGCTACTTTTTTAGACCGTTTCTTTTCAACTTAAATTAAGCGGGTAAAAAGGAGCCTGTCCCCTTTTTTGAGGCGACCATGCGAATCATTATCGTTGGTCAGGGTCCTTTTGGAGAGAAGGTTCTGGAGACTTTGATCCAGAAAGGTGAAGAAGTGGTCGGCGTCTTTTCTCCTCCGGATAAGAGAGGAGATCCAATCGCTTCACTTGCTCAAAAGAAAGGGATTCCCGCCTTCCGGCCTGCCCTGATGAAAGATCCACGGGCCCACGACGAGTATCTCACGTTGAGGCCTGAACTGGCGATTCTTGCTTTTGTGACGGATATCATTCCGGAGCGGATCCTGAATATCCCATCCCTCGGAACGATCTGCTACCATCCATCCCTGCTTCCCCGGCACCGGGGAGCCAGTGCAATAAACTGGGCAATCATTCAGGGAGATACGAGAACGGGCTTAACCATTTTCTGGGCAGACAAGGGGATCGACACCGGTCCCATTTTGCTGCAAAAAGAGGTTGAGATTGGCCCGGAAGAGACGACCGGTTTCCTCTATTTCAATAAACTCTTTTCCATGGGAATCGAAGCCATCGTGGAGGCGGTCGATTTGATCAAAAAGGGAAAGGCACCCAGAATTCCCCAGGATGATTCGAAGGCCACCTATGAACCTCCCTGTGATGATCGGGTTGCGTCCATCGATTTTACAAAACCGGTTGATGAGATTTATAATTTAATCAAGGGCTGTGATCCCCAGCCAGGGGCCTATACCACATTTAAAGGAAAGAGAATAAGATTCTACGATGCGAAAAAAAAGGTTTTGCCAGCAGGAGAGGGGGCTGGGGAGGTTGTGGCCATTGAAAAAAAAGGGCTTGAAATCGCTGTTCCGGGCGGAATCATCGTCGTCGGCAAATTGAGAGCGGATAAGGGCGATAAAGTGGGACCGATTGAATTTGCTCAGTCGATAGGATTGCAAGTGGGAGATCGGTTGGAGAAAGGTCCGATAGGGAGATAGGGAGACACGGAGATAGGGTGAAAAAACTTTTTAATTCACCGCGTCGCCGCGTCTCCAATTCTCTGTGTCCTATTTTGAATTTTAAGGAGGATCTATGAACCGCGAACAAATGGTCGAGGAGCTGTCAAAGATCGTAGGCAAGGAGAATATTCTCTCCTCGGAGACGGATCTGTTGCTTTATGGTTATGATGCTTCCCTTTTTAAGGGAAAACCTGATTGCATTGCCTTCCCGGGTTCGACCCAGGAGGTCTCTGAAATCGTCAGGTTCTGTCACCGCGAGAAGATTCCTGTCATTGCGAGAGGTTCAGGGACGAATCTGAGCGGTGGGACAATTCCCACCAAGGGCGGGATCATCCTTCACTTCTCCAGGATGAACAAGGTCCTTGAGATCGATATCGAGAACCAGAGGGCCGTGGTGGAAACAGGTCTCTTTACCCTTGCCTTGAAAAATCAGTTGGCCCGTCATGGATATGTCTATCAACCAGACCCTGCCAGCGAAAAAGTCTCCACCTTCGGAGGAAATTTTGCTGAGAATTCAGGAGGGCCGCACTGCCTCAAGTACGGGGTGACGACAAACCATATTTTGGGAGCTGAGGTTGTCCTGTCTGACGGAGAGGTGATTCAGGTGGGCGGAAAGGTCCTGGATGCTCCGGGGTACGATTTGACAGGGATTCTGGTGGGCTCAGAAGGAACGCTGGGGATTGCCACCCACTTAACTCTACGGATCATGCCCAAATCCGAAGCGGTTAAGACGATGCTGGCCATCTATAATTCGCTGGAGGATGCCGGCAGAACGGTTTCCGCCATCATTGCCGATGGCATTGTTCCGGCTACGCTCGAAATCCTCGACAAATTGACGATCAAGGCTGTCGAGGAATCGGTTCATGCGGGTTTTCCTCTCGACGCAGAAGCAGTTCTTCTCATCGAGCTCGACGGGCTCAAAGATGGGATGGAGAGGCTGGCGGAACGAATCATGGAGATCTGCAGGAAGAATAACGCCCGTGAGGTAAAATCTGCAAAGACAGAGGCCGAAAGAACACAGCTCTGGGCAGGCCGGAAAGGGGCATTCGGCGCCATTTCAAGACTCCGTCCCAATTATCTTGTCTGTGATGGAACGGTGCCGAGGACCAAACTACCCGAGGTGTTGGCCCAGGTCATGGAGGTGAGCAAGAAGTATGGCCTTACCATCGCGAATGTCTTTCATGCGGGAGATGGAAATCTCCATCCCCTCATCCTCTTTGACGAAAGGGACGAGGAGGAGCTGAGGAAGGTGCATCTGGCAGGCTCCGAGATCATGAAATTATGCGCCGATGCAGGCGGGACCATCAGCGGGGAGCATGGGATTGGCACGGAAAAGATGAAGGAGATGTTTTTCGTCTTCTCTCTTCAGGATATCGCCGCAATGAGAAAGGTGAAGAAGGCTTTCGATCCGGAAGATATCTATAATCCCGGAAAGATTTTACCGGAGGTTCAGACATAACATTAACAGTTCACCCCCTTCCCTGCCTACCGCAGGCAGGGCCGTTCGCCCTGAGCGTGTCGAAGGGTGAATGGCGAATTACGACACAGGTATCACTTTAAGGCTTTGAAAAAAGACATCTAATCCCCCTTCATCCCCCTTTGTCAAAAGGGGGAAATCCTTTTTCCTCCCTTTGGCAAAGGGAGGTGAGGAGGGGTTTTAAATGTTTTTTCAAACAGCTAAATTGATACCGACACAGCCTCTTGAGGGAGAGGGAATGGATGGGTGAGGGAGCAAGGGATATGCCCAAAACTGAAAAACTGGTTTGGAGATTGAAAGAGATCGTCGGGGAATCTCATATTATAAAAGAACCCGATAATCTCAAAGACTATGGATTGGACGGAAAGCGACCCAAGGTTGTTGTCTTTCCTGGAACAATCAGTGAGGTTTCAAAAGTTGTCGCGTATGCCAATGAGCAATCCCTGACCCTCCTTCCCATGGGGAATGGGACGAAGTTGGGAATGGGCGGAATACCCCAAAAAATGAATGTCGTTCTTTCCACTCTCCGCCTCAATCGCATGACGGACTGCGACTGTGACAATCTAACCCTTTCGGCGGAATGTGGAATCCCTCTTGGCGAGGCTCAGAAGAGATTGTCACAGGAAGGGAAGGGATATTTCCTTCCGCTGGATCCGCCCTTTACAAAGAAGGCCACGCTGGGCGGGATTGTGGCGACCAATTCGAGCGGACCCAGGAGACTGCTTTATGGCACAGCGAGGGATTTGATCATTGGAACAAAGGCCGTCTTTCCCAATGGGGATATCGTTGCCTCAGGCGGAAAGACGGTAAAGAATGTTTCCGGCTATGATATGTGTAAACTTCTGATCGGTTCTTACGGGACGCTGGGAATCCTCTGTGAGATTACTTTTAAACTTCTACCCCTTCCGGAAAGAACGGCAACCTTGCTCCTCCCTTTTGTCAGACTGGAGGAAGCGGTTCAATTTGGACGTGAAATCCTCCAGTCCCAATACCTTCCATCTTCCATCGAGATCCTGAACGAAATGGTTGTGAAGAAGATAAAGCCTCCGATAGCCCAGCAGGGGAATTATCTTGTTGCCATCGGATTAGATGGTGTGGCTGAAAGCATTGAGCGGCAGGTCTCGGAAATAGGGGAAAGGGCGAAGAAAAAAGGAGCCCTTGAAATAGCGGTTCTTGCTTCGGAAACCCACCCCTCCTTCTGGAAGGCGATACAAGACTTTTCAGAGGGACTGGCAGAAGAGGGGGCAAATTTCATCTCCTTCAAATCCAATTTTTTAATCTCGAGATGCGAAGAGGTGATGGGCAGTTATGAAAAAATAGCCAGAGAATCCGGAGTCGATTGCGGACTCATCTGCCATTCCGGAAACGGGGTACTTTACTCCTATGTCTTGGCCGGCAAAGGCGTGCGATCCAAAAAAGAATCCTTGCTCAACCTCATAAAGGAGTTTTCCTCAGTTGCTGTCAAAAACGAAGGTCACCTGGTCGTCGAATCGGCTCCTCCTGACATCAAAAAGAGGATCGATGTCTGGGGAGAACCCAGAGGCGATTATGAGATCATGCGGCGATTGAAGAAAGAGATCGATCCAAAAGGAATCCTCAACCCGGGAAGATTTGTGGGAAGAATCTAATGTACCAAAAATTCGAAATCCGAATATCGAAATCCGAAACAATTTCTAAATCCAAAATTTGAAACTTCCTCTGTTTAGAAAATTGGGGTTTTGGACATTTGATATTGTTTCGTGCTTCGAATTTCGGATTTATACCCCGTTGTGTAGAAAGAGTAAGGAGTTCATTTATGAATAGAGATGAGTTGAAAGTGCAGTTCTACGACGAGGTGGCCAAGTGCAACCATTGCGGTTTTTGCCTGGCCCACTGCCCTGTTTATACCGTTGCAGGAAGGGAATGGGCTACCCCCCGCGGCAAGAATGCTCTTGTAAAAGCGATCATCGAAGGCAAAATCGACTGGACACCCGAAATCGAGGAGACGCTCTTCCGGTGTACGGGTTGCAGGCTCTGCACCCAGACCTGTTTTCCGGCGGTGGAGACCAATCAGGGCGTTTTAGCAGGACGGGAATGTCTGGTGGATCGGAAACAGTACCCGAAGGTGATCGATCGGGTGGTTGAGGCGCTGGAGAGCCATTACAACATTTTGAACGAGCCGAATGTGAACCGCACCCTGTGGATGGACAAATTAGAGGGGATCCCGGATCATCGGTTTCAGAAAGAGAAGGCGAAAGTCATCTACTTTGTGGGATGCGTGGCGGCGTTCTACCCGATGGCCCATAAGATCCCGCAGACGTTTATTCAAATTCTGAATAAGGCGGATGTCGACTTCACCATTCTGGGAGGAGAGGAATGGTGCTGCGGGTTTCCGCTCATCCAGGCGGGAATGAAGGATAAGATGCAGAAGCTGGTCGAACACAATCAGGAGAAGGTGAAAGACATAGGCGCTGAAACGGTTGTCTTTGCCTGTCCTTCCTGCTTCCATACCTGGAAGGAGAAGTATCAGACGGATGCCGAACTGCTTCACTCGACTCAATTCATAGAAAGGCTGATCGGAGAGGGAAAGATCGCGTTCCAGAATGGAGCCGACAGAACCGTCACCTATCATGATCCCTGCGATCTGGGACGAAACAGCAAGGTCTTCGACGCCCCCAGAAATATTTTAAAGAAAATTCCAGGATTGAACCTGATTGAGTTAGAGGGGAATCGCCAGTTGAGTGTGTGCTGTGGCGGAGGAGGAGACCTTGAGATGATTGATCCGGCGCTCTCCGCTGCCATTGCACAGAGAAAGATCGAAGAGATCCAGAGGACAGGAACCGAGGAAGTTGTGACCTCCTGCCAGCAGTGCATCCGGACCATCTCGGGTTATGCAAGAAAGCATAAGATCAAATTGAAGGTGAAGGATATTACCGAGGTTGTCCTCGAAGCGATGGGATAGCAAAGAAAGCAATTAATCGGATTTCATGCCTTATGTTTAATGAAATCCATTTCGGTCTGTCATTTTTTCATCTGAGCCAATAACTTTTTCAGATCTTCCTCAACCTCTTTCCCGGGTCTTTTCAGAGGCAGTCTCGGGTTTCCGCCGAAGTAGCCGGCAAGATCCATTGCCATCTTCAACCCCCCGATCCCGTATTTCACCGTCACCGCTTTGGCAAGAGGAGTTAAGCGGTTCTGCGCTGCCGTTGCCTCAGCCATTTTCTCCTGATGGGTGAGGCTGAGGATCCGGACGCATTCCTCCGGAGCGGCATTTGCCACAGCGAGGATTCCTCCTACCGCCCCAATGCAGAGGGCGGGGAAAAAGACGGGCGCGGAGCCCACAAAAACCGCAAACCCCTTGCTCGAAAGGTGGATGATATCGTTCAGTTGGCCGATGTTCCCGGAGCTATCTTTAATTCCAACGATATTGGGATGGAAGGATAATTTCGCCACCACTTCAGCGTCGAGATTGATTCCGGTAAATTGAGGGACATTGTAAAGAAGGATGCCTATCTTTGCAGAATCCGCCACGGCGATGAAGTGGTCATAGAGGACTTGCGGTTTCATCGAACCCTTAAAGTAGGAAGGGGTGACCACAAGGCCGAAATCAGCGCCCACTTTTGCCGCCTGATTTGTAAAGCGAATGGTCTCCTGTGTTGATTCCGCCCCTGTTCCAACGATCATCACTTTTGATTGGGGAATTGATTCCCTTGATGCCTCCATGACCTTGATCTTCTCTTTTTCGTTCAAATAGACCGCTTCTCCATTGGATCCCAGGATGAGATAGCCGGAGAGCCCTGTTTTGTTCCATTTGTTAAAATTCTCTTTCAGCCTGTCCAGGGCAAGGTTTCCCTTTTCAAAAGGCGTGGCAATGGGAGGGATGACGCCGCCGAGTTTCATTGTTTTGCTCCTTTGGGAGATAGATTTTTGACCTGTTCTTCATCCATTATAAAAGATTTTTGAAAAATTTCAAAAATCTCTGTAATCAAGAGAACGTGAGGTGGTTTTTCAGAGCTCTCTATAATGAGATTTCTTAAAAAGTCCAGAAATCTCTGATTACACCGATTAGGGACTGATTACACCGATTAGAAATCCATTGATAAATAAAGAAAAATCTGTGGAATATTTTTTTTGAAATCTGTGTAATCAGGGAGCGAAAAGTAGTTTTCCAGGAGCTCTCTATGATTTATCTTGACAACTTTAACAAATAGGAATGTAATAAAGGCCATCCCATATCAGGAGGAGAACATTGGCGGAGGAGAAAGTCAAAGATGCGACAAAGTATTTGAATGTCTTAAGGTCCATGTCCGGCTATAAGCCCCACTTTGAGGTCATCGGAAATTATCGCTTGATTGACGATGGCGTATGCCCGGAAGCGACCATCATGCTCAGGGCGAATGGAAAAGAGATGCACGAGGCGGATACAGGGGTGGGACCCGTGGATGCTCTCGCTAAGGTGCTGAAGAAGTCTCTCAAGTCGATCTTCCCTGAAATTGACGATGTGAAATTGATCGATTTTTCTTCGAGGATCTTCGCCCCGGGAGCAGGGACGGCCGCAGGTGTGGAGGTGGAGATTCTTTTCGGCAATGGACAGGAAGCCTGGAAAGTGAAGTCATTCTCTGAAAATATATGCAAAGCTTCCTTTTTAGCGCTGGTGGATGGTTTTGAATATGGGATTTATATTTCCAAAAAGAGAGGTGGAGGGTGAAATGATGGACCGCAAAAGATTAGAAGAGATGATATTAGAGAAATCAAAAGACGGAAAAGTTCCCTGTGCTGTGTGTTTCAAGATAGCGGAGGATTTCGGCGTCTCGAAAAAGGAAATGGGACAGATTATGAACGAAATCAATATCAGAATCAGCCAGTGCCAGCTTGGTTGTTTTGAGTGATTTGACCGGAAAAGCAGGGATGTTACGATTGGATAAAAATGACATTTTTCGTTCAAATTATGTAATATAGTTAGGGTCAATTTTAGGCCAAACCCCAGGGTTATTAACCTAACTATTTGATAATATTAGTTAATTTAAGTTGTCCCTTATTGGTATAGAAATTGCTTTAAATTATTCTGCCTTTAACATGTTGTTATCACTCCATTTTTAAAAGGTTTCGATAATGTTAGTCCTGTTTCAGCTTTTTCTTGCTACTTTTGCAATCTATAGCGCCATTATGTATGAGGAGGAGACGAGGCTTCTCATCCCGCTGATCTGCCTTATTCTAATGTTCATTGTCGGGCGCGTAGAAGGGAGAAGCACTGAAAAAGCAAGCGCAAGGAAGGATTTCTTAAGGTCAGAAATTGATAAGATCTCTCAAAAGGATTCGACAACGATTAAAGAACAGGACTTTTTCACCATCGAGACGCTCCTCTGGCCTAAAAACGAAATGCTCTTGCTTGATACCGTCCACGCCATCTTTAAAGATCTGGGATTTTTAATCGGCCCCGGGATCCAATATCAGTCTGTGGACCGAATTTTAAAGATTCCCAATACTCAGAAATTGTTCGGGATGCAGGTGATGATGTATGAAGGAGAGGCCGATCGGACTCATCCGAAGATGAATCGTATCTTCCAGTTTGAGAAAGAGAAGAAGGAGAATGAAAAATCCCTGATCATAGCGAGCACTCATATTCGACTTCCCATTTCCGAAAGAGGAGAGAAAAGCCATATTTCGAAGGAGCTCATTGACCTCTTGGTTCGATATAATATCAGTTTTATCACCGCCCATCATCTCTACGGGCTATGGCAAAAGACAAAAAGAGGAGAGATTCACATCTTCGAGTTTTTTCAGAAGATCTATTCCCAGGGGGGGGAAATCTATGCCCGAAAAGGAGTCGAAGCCTCTCTTCCCCCTTTCCCTGAATTTCCCATCCAGTAAGTCCCGATCTAGGAATTTCTTTTGAAACAATATCCTTTTCTAAATTTTAGACCTTTCGATTTTCTTCCCTCAACGTTATAATTATCTTATGAAGGTGAGAGAGATTTTTGCCAAGACCGTTCTCACCAGAACGGCAATCTCCGGTTTTGATTACTGTCTTAATCCCTATGTGGGTTGCGAGCACGGATGCCGATACTGTTATGCCGGTTTCATGAAGCGCTTCACGGGCCATAAAGAACCATGGGGCGAGTTTATTGATGTCAAAGTAAACGCTCCCTCACTGCTGAAGAATCAGTTGAAAAGGGCAAAACCGGGGATAGTCGCCATCAGCACAGTGACTGACCCCTACCAGCCCATTGAGAAAATATATAAGATTACCCGAGGATGCCTGGAAGCGCTTCTGGATAAGCAGTTTCCGGTCAACCTGCTGACCCGTTCACCTCTCTGCCTGAGGGACCTCGATCTTTTTAAACGGTTTAAAAAAATCGAAGCGGGATTGACCGTTACAACCCATGATGAAGCGATGAGGAAGCTCCTCGAGCCCTGTTCCCCTTCCATTCCTTCCCGGATCAAGGCATTGGAAACCCTTCGCAACGAGAAGATAAGAACCTATGCTTTCGTCGGACCCCTGCTTCCCTTAAAGCCGGCCTCCCTGGTGAAGATGCTGGAGGGGCTGGTCGATGAAGTGCTCATCGACCGGGTGAATTATCCGAACAAGGTGAAAGGGGTCTACCGAAAAAATGGACTGGACGCTTATCTCACAGATGATTATTTTAATGTTATTGGAATGGATTTAAAGGAACGTTTTGAGAAAAAAGGGATCGCTGTAACAATGATTTTTTAACTTTAGTCACTTTAGGCACTTTTAATTTTAGACACTTTGATGGAGGTAGATGATGACTCTTGGAAGATTCGGATTGAGAAGAAGGGATTATGACTTTCCGCCTTTTCGGCCACCGAGTGAGGCAAACAGTCTCCTGTTGAGAGTGACGAGAGGGTGTCCCTGGAATCGGTGCACCTTCTGTTCCATGTATAAAGGGATGAAATTCGAAAGGAGAGAACCTGGGGAGGTGCTTGAGGATATCTCCATGGCGAGGGAACTCTATAGCGATCAAGTCCGAACCGTCTTTATCGGGGATTCCAATAGCCTGGTTTATAAGACTGATGAGTTGATCAAGATTTTAAATTTTTTATATTCTTCGTTCCCCCATATTGAAAGGGTGACCAGTTACGCAAGGGCCAGGACGATTGCCAAGAAACCGATCGAGGACTTGCGGCAAATCTATGAAGCGGGATTAAATAGACTTCATGTGGGCCTTGAGACAGGGGATAGGGAACTTTTGAAAGAGATTGATAAAGGGGCGACGCCAGAGGAGATGATCGAAGCGGGAAGAAAGGCGAAACAGGCTGGCTTTGAATACTCCTTGTATGTGTTGCTTGGAATCGGCGGGGAAGAAAAGTGGGAGCAACACGCGAGAGGAACAGCAGATGTCCTGAATCAGATTGACCCTCACTTTATACGCGTCCGGACATTTGTTCCCCAACCCAACTCCCAATTATACGATGCCATGGAAGAGGGGTGTTTTCAACCGGCATCTCCGGAGACGATTCTGAAGGAGACGAGGCTTCTGCTGAAAGAGCTCAAGGTCACCTCCCAGTTTTTAAGCGACCACATTTCTAACCTCGTCCCCCTCCACGGCAAACTGCCGGAGGAGAAGGGGAAGATGATTCAATTGATCGACGAGGTTCTAAAAGGGCTTCAAGATGATGTTTCGCTGAAGGAGGAGATGGAAGCAAGACGACATCTGACCAACCTGTAACACGAATGAAACGAATAGTAGCGAATGAAACGAATATTCGTGAAATTCGTTATCATTCGAGCCATTCGTCAATGTTATGAGGAGCCACAGGTGGAACAACTGGTGGAGGAGCAGCTACCACAGGAGGAACTGGCAGTGCTCTTAAATTTTCCTCCGCTCGAAAAGGCGAAGGCGGACATCATCCGGCCCACCTTCTTGCTTTTACATTCGGGACAGATGATCTTTTGCGAAGAGTTGAAAACAAGTTTTTCAAACTCATGGTGGCAGTGACTGCATTGGTATTCATAGATCGGCATCTCACAACTCTCCTTTAAATTTATCCTAACATTTTTTTAGCCTGATCGGCAAGGGAAAGCGCCTTTTGGGCCAGTTTGGGTTTACCCTCCTCATTCCAGTCGGAAGCGATCATATGGCAAACCTCCTCAATTTGCCGGACGTAATGTTTTATAAAATATTTCCTCAAACGGGGTGAAATCAGCTTCCTCCAGAATGATAGGGTTTGCAAGTGAAGGTTTTTATAATAGGCATTCATCCCGAGACTGAAATACAATAGAAAAAGGAGCTCGCTGTGAGGAGGCCCCAGTTCCAACGCTTTTGAAAAGTAACTCGAAGAGAGGTCATAATGTCCGCTCAAAAGATAACTTCGGCCAGCCCGATCATAAGCCTCCTGTAATCCTCCCTCAAAAATGAGGCTAAATATTTCCTTCCCTTTTTGAGACCCATAAACCTTCTGCAGGAGAGAGTGGTGCTCCAGCAGGAATCGAACCAGGTAGGGGTTGTGGCCTTTTTCTTTAAAGAGGTCGATCAATTGTTCCGCGGCATCATGGAAAAGAGATCGTATCTCCGTTACGCCCAGAAGAACGCCCTGTCCTGCCTTTGAGATGATCCGTTCAAATTGCTGGGAATAATCCCTCTCATAAGCGGATTTTCCAATATGAAGTTTATATTTAAGGTATTTTGGGCGATAGCTTTCAAGTTGATAGATGTTTTCCCTTAATTTCATCGCTTCGTGAAAGATGGATCCGATGACCAGATCGAGAAGCCATTCTTTTTTCCGGAAAGACTCTTTTCCCCTATTGCGGAAAAGGGAATGGGATTGTTCTTTCAGATTGTAAAGGGGGCTCTGACCCTTATCATCCACCCACCCTTCGATATCTGAAAAACGGAGCCGGCCTTCTTTATACCTTTTAAAGATCTCCTGAAAAGCGATCTGGGAGTGGAGAAGTCCCCGCACAATTTCCAATAGATTTCGATCTCTCATCAAGCGTTTTTGTTTATCCATGTTATCCTTCCGGGCAGTCCCACTATACCAGGTTTCCCCCTCTTTGGGAAGATGGGCCCGTATTTTTTCAGGCTGCTAAAAATATTGACGAAAAAGGTTGAAAAAAGGTATATAATACCTAAATTGAGCGATTCATCCTATCTCACAAGGGGGGCAGAGATGCCTCAACCCCTTTTAGAATGCGATACGTTATAAATTTAGGGAATGGGCCTCGAACTTTCACCCAACGGGTGATGATTGGGCAGGCCTCATGGTTGATTCAACCCATCAAAGGTGATCGCTCTAAAAGGCTTTTCGGCCTCCCTGCCCCCCTTGTGAGGGATGAAAAGATCGCTCAATTTAGGTAATAACAGTTCATTCTATCCCCTCAACCTTCCCCTCTCCCCAGCGGGGAGAGGGAGGGGGGTGAGGGGGCTAAAATGTTAGAAGAAAATTCTCAAAGTTAAACATGTAAGAATCTAAAAAGGAGGGAATAATATGGCAATCAGGGTCGGGATTAATGGGTTTGGTCGAATCGGTCGCAATGTCCTTCGGGCTGGTCTGAACCGGAAAGACCTGGAGTTCGTGGCAGTCAACGATCTCACCGATGCTAAGACATTGGCGCATCTCTTAAAGTACGATTCCGTTCACGGAAAATTTGGGGCGAGCATTGAAGGGAAGAAAGACGCCATCTTCATCGATGGAAAAGAGATCAAAGTTTTCGCCCTGAAAGATCCAACCCAGCTTCCTTGGAAGGATCTAGGGGTTGATGTGGTTCTGGAAAGTACGGGGAGGTTTACGGATCGCGAAGGAGGGGCTAAGCATATGGAGGCGGGTGCGAAAAAGGCAGTCATCTCCGCACCGGCAAAAGATCCGGATGTTTCGCTCGTCCTCGGAGTGAACGAGAAGGATTATGATCCTTCCAAGCATCACATCATTTCGATGGGGTCCTGCACGACGAACTGTCTTGCCCCTATCGCCAAGATTCTGGTTGACGAGTTTGGGGTGGAATATGGTCTGATGACGACCATCCATGCCTACACGAATGATCAGGTTATCCTCGATTTTCCGCACAAGGACCTCCGACGAGCCAGAGCGGCCGGGATGTCGATGATCCCAACGACAACCGGCGCTGCAACCGCCCTCTCCCTCGTCATCCCTGAATTGAAGGGGAAGATGGACGGGATGGCAATCCGGGTGCCGACCCCCAATGTCTCTGTGGTCGATCTGGTGGTGAGACTGAATAAAGAGGCGACAGTTGAAGAATTGAACAAAGTTTTAAAATCCTATGCGGATGGGAAGTTGAAAGGGATCCTGAGTTTCTGTGAAGAGCCTCTCGTCTCCATCGATTTCAACGGCAATCCTCACTCCTCCATTGTCGATGGTCCCTCAACCAAGGTGATCGGCGGAAAACTGGCCAAGATCCTTTCCTGGTACGATAATGAATGGGGCTTTTCCAACCGGATGGTGGAGTTGTTTCTATATCTGTTCGGGAAGAAGTAATGGGTTAAAGTCACCAGTAAAAGGGTAAGGGTAACGATGCCCGTATCGTTAATAAAAGGCTACGGTTGTCGTCTTTTAATTCTTTTTACGTAACCGTTCCCGTCAAACGAAACGGGCTTCGTAACCTTAACCCATATCCAAAGACCATTTTTATGGTTCATAGCTGAAAATCATGCTAAAAATGGTTGTTCTGAGATAGGAGTGAACATGGCCATTCGAAGGGTGGATCAGGTCGAACTGAAAGGGAAACGGGTCTTCGTCCGGGTCGATTTTAATGTTCCCCTTGATGAAAAGAAAGAGATCACGGATGATACCCGGATCATTTCATCCCTTCCAACAATAAATTTTATATATGGAGCAGGGGGAAAGGTGATCCTTGCTTCCCATCTCGGAAGGCCTAAAGGGAAACGGGACCCTAAATATAGTTTGGCGCCTGTCGCAGAAAGATTATCGCGATTGCTTGACAGGGGCGTCTCTCTTGCTCCTGACTGTGTTGGAGAAGAAGTGAAAGGGCAGATTGAAAGGATGAAAGAGGGAGAAGTCCTCCTCCTCGAAAATCTTCGATTTCATCCGGAAGAAGAGGAGAATGAAGAATCTTTTTCGAGAGCCCTGGCTTCCCTCTGCGATGTTTATATCAATGATGCCTTTGGTGCGGCCCACCGGGCTCACGCCTCCA
The DNA here is from genome assembly GCA_018333535.1 of Deltaproteobacteria bacterium. Classification (GTDB taxonomy): domain Bacteria; phylum Desulfobacterota; class BSN033; order BSN033; family UBA1163; genus RBG-16-49-23. The sequence goes on from JAGXTA010000189.1 coordinate 18,168, forward strand.
CCGAAGGTATGACCCGATATATCCGGACTGTGGCGGCTGGATTTCTGATGATGAAGGAGATGGAGAGTCTTGAAAAGGCTCTGCTCAATCCTCAGAAGCCCTACGTCGCCATTTTAGGCGGCGCAAAGGTGTCCGATAAGATCGGGGTCATCCAGAACCTTCTGAACAAAGTGGACACCCTTCTCATCGGAGGGGGAATGGCCTACACCTTTCTGAAGGCAAAAGGGTTCGAAGTCGGAAAATCACTGGTCGAGGGAGATCAGATCGGTCTATCGCTCAACCTTCTTGAAGGGGCGAAGGGAAAAATGAAATTTCTCCTTCCCTCCGATCATGTTGCCGCAGAGAGAATGGATGTCCAGGCCAGGAGAGAGATTGTAAGCAACGAGAAGATTCCGGGCGACTGGGTCTGCCTCGATATCGGGCCTGAGACCATCGGTGTATTTTCTGACGAGATCAAAACCGCAAGGACTCTTTTTTGGAATGGGCCGATGGGCGTCTTTGAGATGGAGCCTTTTAGCGGGGGAACTTTTGCCATTGCCAGGGCTGTGGCCAACTCCCAAGCCTTCAGCATCGTCGGAGGAGGGGATTCTGTGGCGGCGGTGAATCAGGCAGGAGTCGCAGATAAGATCGGCCACATCTCCACCGGGGGAGGGGCGTCCCTCGAATTTATCGAAGGGAAGAAATTGCCGGGGATCGAAGCCCTGAGAAAAAATAGTGGGGAGATAGGGTGATGAGGAGATCGGGAGAATCTAAAGACTAAAGAGGTGAAAATAATGGGAAGATTGCCCTTTATTGCTGGCAACTGGAAGATGAACAAGACCGTCGAGGAAGCCATCGATCTGGTCAAGGGGTTAAAGGTTCATCTTAAAGGCATCGAGGATGTTGAGGTGGCCATTGCCCCTCCCTTTACAGCCCTGTATCCTGTGGCTCAAGAGCTGAAGGGATCATCTATCCATTTAGCCAGCCAGAATCTTTTTTGGGAGGGGAAAGGCGCCTTCACGGGTGAAATCTCTCCGGCGATGCTTAAAGAGATTAACTGCCGGTATGCGATCATCGGCCATTCCGAGAGAAGACAATATTTCGGAGAGACGGACGAGACCGCAAACCGCAGGATCAAAGCGGCGTTTAACCATGGGCTGAAGGTGATTTTCTGTATCGGCGAGACATTGCAGGAGAGGGAAGGGGGAATCGCCTTTTCGGTGATTGAAAGGCAGTTAGAGGGTGGTTTGAAAGAATTAGGGGAGAAAGCGGTTGAAGAGATGGTCGTTGCCTACGAACCTGTGTGGGCGATCGGGACAGGAAAAACAGCGACCCCTGAACAGGCTGAGGAAGTCCATCAATTCATCCGTCAGAAATTGGAGAGACTCTATTCAAAAAGAATTTCAGAGGGCATTCGAATCCAATATGGCGGAAGTGTCACCCCTGAGAACATTAAGGGGTTGATGGTTCAGGCCAATATTGATGGAGCCCTTGTGGGTGGGGCGAGCCTGAATGCAGAGTCCTTTTCAAGGATTGTCAGATTTAAAGAAATGTGATATATATAAAACCGAATATCCAATAACCAAGCACCAATCATCAAATAATAACCAAATCTCAATCATCAATTTTTTCAAACCTATTTGGTGATTCATGATTGGAGCTTAAAGGAAGGGAACCAACTTTATGACAATCATCATCATTTTGCATGTTCTGGTCTGTTTTGCCCTCATCCTGATCGTCCTTCTTCAGGCGGGGAAGGGGGCGGACATGGGGGCCGCCTTTGGCGGGTCGAGCCAGACGCTTTTCGGAAGCGCAGGGGCCATGGGGTTTCTGAGCAAACTGACGACGGGGGCGGCGGTGGTTTTCATGATCACCTCCCTCCTACTGACCTATAGTTCGACCAGGCGGGCCTCAACCGTCATCAAAGAGAAACCGGCTCAGACAGCTCCAGCAGAACCGCAGAAGGCTCCTGTTCAACCTCAGGCGCCTGCGCCTGAACCAAAGAAGTAAGAAGTAATGGTTATTAGGTAAAGGTTAGGAAGCGGGTTTAGTACAATGAACGATGTACGATGAACAATGAACAATATAAAAAGAGATAATACACCGTTCATCGTTCCTCGTTTAATGTTCATCGTTTCTTAACAAGGCCGAAGTGGTGGAATTGGTAGACACGCCATCTTGAGGGGGTGGTGGGCAACACCCGTGGGGGTTCAAATCCCCCCTTCGGCACCATCTGAAATAACAAAGAGGAGAGGTCCCACAAGCCCCTCCTCTTTTTTAATAACCAAGCTCCAAGCACAAATAATCAAATCATGATGGTCTCGTAAAAAGTCGTCTCACCGGTGAAAACCGGTGTCCAGTGTTTTCCTAATTATCTGAAATTACTGGATTCCGGCTTTCGCCGGAATGACAACCTTTTTTGGAATCGTTAGTTTATAGACAGACTCTAATTAATATTCGTTTCAATCAGGGTCATTTGTCCTGTTCGTAATCGGTTCTTCAATGGATGAAAATTCTCCCGAGATGACCACCGCCCTCCAGGCCATACGCCTGGCATCCCGGCTCTGCCAGAAGGTGAGGAAAGAACTTGCCGGAGGGGCATCCATTCAGAAAAACGATCGAAGCCCTGTGACGATTGCCGATTATGGATCTCAGGCGATCATCTGCAAATTGATCAGAGAAGCCTTCCCGGATGATATTGTGGTGGCCGAGGAGGATTCGGCTGAGCTGAGAAAACCTGATCACTCGAGTCTCCTCCATCAGGTCACAGGATATATCCGTGACTTTTTTCCGGGTGTTTCTTCCGAAGAGGTTTGCTCCTGGATCGACCTCAGCTCTCATTCCATTAAAAATCGGTTCTGGACATTGGACCCCATTGATGGGACCAAAGGTTTTCTCAGAGGGGATCAGTATGCGATCGCCCTGGCCCTGATTGAGAATGGGTTGGTTCAGCTTGGCCTGATGGCTTGTCCCGATCTCTATGTGGACAAAGACCGGCCTCATGAAAAAAAGGGTTGCCTCTTCCTTGCCTTGAGAGGAAAGGGTTCTTTTCAGATGGGGTTGGATGGAGAAGGAAGGCAAACCCTCTCCGTTTCAAGAGTGGACAATCCGGTTAAAGCCTCTTTTACAGAGAGCGTTGAACCGGACCATGCAGACCATCAGACTCACCTGAAGATTGCAAAGAAATTAAGGATCACCCGGCCTCCTCTCAAGATGGACAGCCAGGTCAAATACGGGGTGGTTGCGCGAGGGGAGGCGACTTTCTACCTCAGGGTCCCTTCACATTCTGAGCCAGGGTATAAAGAGAAGGTCTGGGACCATGCTCCCGGAGCAATCATTGCGGAGGAAGCAGGAGGGAAAGTGACTGACCTCTACGGCAAGCCTCTGGACTTCTCCAGCGGCATCCAGCTCGAAAGGAATCACGGCATCCTGGTGAGCAATGGGATTTTACATGAGGTGATTCTAAAAGCCCTGGAGATATGATAAGATTATTAAAAGTTTAAAGGTAAGGGTAAAGAGGCCCGTATCGTAAAATTCAAAATGACGTTTGTCGTTGTCGAAGCTCGTATCGAGGCTCGTATATGGATGCTGGATACTCGAGCTTCAAGTTTCGAGATTCCTGCTTCGATACGAGCATCGTCACCGTAAACCCTTTTTTGTAACCTCAACCAGTAACCGGAACGGGCTTCGTAACCGTAACCCAAAAACTATATCGGGGAGGTTTTAATGGAAAGAGCTTTTGAAGAGGTGATCGAATCTGAAGTCCCGAAGGACTCTGTGCTGGTCTCCGTGGGTCTACCGGGAAGCTGGAAGAGCCCAGTGACCGAAGAGATTGCAAGGATGAAAGGATTTCAAATTCTCCGTTCGGATATGATCCGTCTGGAGGTGCTGAAAGGGCAGGATATCTTTGATAATAAAGTGGCCTCCAGTCCGGAGAACAGAACAAAGGTATACGAAGAGATGTTTCGTTTGGCCAAAGAGGCCCTGGAGAAGAGTCGGGATGGGTTGATCCTGGACGCCACCTTCGTTACCCAGGAGCTGAGGGCGCGGGCTGCGGAGATTGCGGAGAAGGCCCATCGGCCTTTTGTGATCGCAGAGTGCGCCTGCACGGAGGAGAAGTCGATTGAAAGGATCCTGAAACGGACGAAAGAGAATTATGAATCCAACGCCCTGACCCGGGAGGCTTATCTTAATAATAAAGCGATTTTCCAGCCCATTGATATTGACGATTTGAAAAAGAGGGTTCAGGGGTTATCCATCATTCACCTCACCATCGACACGGAATCTAACAACGCTCCGGACTGGAAGATTAGAAAGATCGGAAAAAGATGACGATGACAAATGAATTCCAAATGTCAAAATCCAAATGACAAAGGAATGTCAAATTTCAAAAGTTAAAAGAATTTTGACATTTGAGTTTACATTTGATTTGTCATTTGAACTTTGGAATTTGACATTGAACGAAGTTTATGATGGATATCTCCTCTCTCAAAAAAGCGCTCCTCAATCCCGCCATCTATTCCGATCATCCCGGAGAAATACGATTGGCCGAGACCCATATCTCCCTCGTCTTTCTCACAGGGAACTATGCCTACAAAGTGAAAAAGCCGGTCAATTTCGGTTTTCTTGATTTCACCTCCATCGAAAAAAGAAAGTATTACTGCGAGCAGGAAGTGGCATTAAATCGCCGGCTTGCTCCAACACTCTACCTCGGGATGGTCAGGATTACGGAAGAAGACAATAAGATAGCGCTGGATGGCAAGGGAGGGGTCGTCGAGTATGCCGTCAAGATGAAGCAAATCCCGGAAGAATTTCTAATGAATCGATTGCTTGAGAAAAAGGAAGTTACCTTCAGAATGATGGAGGCCATCTCAGAAAAATTGGTCCGGTTCTATTTTTCGGCGGAAACAAGCGACCGGATCAAAAACTTTGCCAGACCGGAACGGGTCAAACAGGATACGGACGAGAACTTCGAACAGACGGAGAAATATATCGATGTGACAATCCCCAGTGATGTTTATCAGGCAGTAAAGGAAAAGACGGATCAATTTTATCGAACCGGAGAGAAGGTTTTTTATCAAAGGATTAAAGAGGACCGCATCCGGGATTGTCACGGCGACCTGCGGCTGGAGCATATCTTCTGGGGAGAGGAGATCTCCATCATCGACTGCATCGAATTCAACGAAAGGTTCCGGTATACGGATGTGGCTGCGGACATCGGTTTTTTAGCCATGGACCTCGATTACCATAGCAGGGATGATTTAAGCGACCATCTCATTCAGGCGTATATCGGCGAATCCGGAGATCATGAGTTAATGGAACTCCTCAATTTCTACAAATGCTACCGGGCCTATGTCCGGGGAAAAGTGGAGAGCTTCCGGCTCGACGACCCGAATATCCCGGAAGAAGAGAAGGAAGAGGCACTGAAAAGGGCCCGGAGATATTTTGACCTCGCCCACCGCTACTCCCAGAAGTTTTAAACTCTTTTTAATCAGGAGCAGGCCAAAATGATCATCGAAAGGGCAATGGTTGGGGATGCTGAATCCATTCTTTCTCTTCAAAAATTGGCTTACCGGAGTGAGGCTGAAATCTATGATGATTTTACGATTCCACCCTTAACTCAACCCCTGGAGGAGATTAAGAAAGATTTTGAGAGCCAGGTTTTTCTTAAAGCAGTCACTGATGGGAGAATCATTGGTTCGGTCAGGGCTTTTGTGAAAGAAGGGACCTGCCATGTGGGCAGGCTTATCGTTCATCCCGATTTTCAAAACCAGGGGATCGGGACCCGATTGATGGGCCGAATCGAGGAGGTTTTTAAAGAGGCTCAGAGGTTTGAGATTTTTACCGGCCATAAGAGCGAGCGGAATCTTTTCCTCTATGAAAAGCGCGGGTATCAACGCTTCAAGACTGTAAAAGCAAACGAAAAACTGACCATCGTCTATCTTGAGAAGAGATTACACCCCTGCCTGCCGGCAGGCAGGGATTAGGAGCCGATTACACAGAATAGAGCGAAAAGTAGTTTTTCAGAGCTCTCAAAAAATATCAAAGACAGGAGATCGTTGATGGCTGAGAACGAACTGAACCAGAAGTATAAAGAGGCTGTGGCAAAAGTTGTGAACCAGTCTCCTTATTTTTCTCTTCTTTCGATGGAGATCAAAGATTTAAAATGGGGGGCCTCCCTCCTTGAGGTTCAACTCGAAGAAAAACATCTCCAGCCCTTTGGAAATGTCCATGGAGGCGTCATGGCCTCCGTGGTGGATGCCGCCACCTTCTGGGCAACTTTTCCTCAGGTGGAAAATGGCCTGGGTCTGACCACAGTGGAGATAAAAGTGAATTATTTAGCCCCGGTTCAAAAGGGTAAACTCATAGCAGAAGGCCGATGTATTAAGATGGGGAAAACCCTTGCGCTGGGAGAAGCCTTTGTCAGAGATGAAGGAGAAAAGTTGATTGCACACGGGACTTCCACGATGATGGTGCTTCCCGGCCTAACCGTTCAGGGGTATAAAGACCTCCCGCCTGCGCGGTCATAAAAAACCTCATTGAGGAAAGGATGGATGAGATGGATATCGAGGCTTTGGAAGGGTTGATTAAGAGCAGACGTTCGATTCGAAAATGGAGACAGGATGAAGTTCCGAATGAATTGCTAAAGAAGGCAGTGGAATTAGCCACCTGGGCACCCAATGGAGGCAATTACCAGGGATGGTCTTTCGTCGCCGTGAAGAACCGGGAGATCATCAGGAAAATGGCGGATGCTGTTCAGGCCGCCAGTGATATGATCGCCTTCTGGCCGGAAGCGAAATCATGGGAGGAGGATGTGAAGCGGTATCAGAAGAACACCTCCTTCTTTAGAAACGCACCGGCCTGCATTGGGGTTTTTATCAGTGATTATCGAAGTGTGATGGATAAGGTTTTATTAGCCAGGGAGCCTGGCGATTCGGCTGCAAGTCGGATCATGGGATTTCGAAGGACAGCGCCCACGGCAATTCAGAGTGCCTCTGCGGCGGCTACGACGATGCTACTGGCACTTCACCAGATGGGACTGGGGGCAATCTGGTTAGCTTCCCCGCTCATGGCCAAAAGGGAGATCGAAACGATTTTAAATGTTCCGGCGGAGATGTCTCTTGTCTGCCTCATCGCCGTGGGTTATCCCGACGAATCCCCCCAGAAGGATAGAAAGCCCGTGGAGCAGGTGCTGAAGTTTGTTTACTAATCCTGGGGATTGTATGGATAAATGCTTTGCGTCAATTTAGGATAAGAAAAGATAATTGATTTTCGTTCTAAGAGAAAAAGTTATACCGTGTTTCCGTTGACTGGCGCCGATCTTGCGTTTTACAACAGCACCCTTAACCCTTGAACCGGTCACGAATGATGAGGGGGTTTTTAATTGACAAACAACTCAAAATTAACAGATAATTATATCAGAGGCGAGTTTTTTCGTAGGAAATGGGTAATTCTCTAATCCCCATCTCGAATTGAGATCCTGTAGCTTGAGCTTATAGCATTTTGGTATCAGAGCTTTGAAGATAGAACCACCCACGGTTGGAAACCAGGAAGATGACAGGGGAACAGTATGGATATTCATGAACTGTTAAGGAAAAAACGTGACGACATTCTGGAAATTGCGTCAAAACATGGAGTAACCCATATTCGCATTTTTGGATCTGCAGCTCGCAGCGAATCGAGAGAGGATAGCGACATCGATTTTCTCATTGAAGTCAATGGTCCAACCACCCCATGGTTTCCAGGCAGTCTGGTAGCAGATCTTGAGAAGCTTTTAGGACGGCGTGTTGATGTCGTTGAGCCGGAGGCGATTCGCGAACCACTCCGAGAACGTATTCTGCAAGAGGCGGTTCCATTGTGAAGGATGATCGTATTTACATCGATCACATTCTTGAATGCATGGATTGGATCACCCGATACACTTCGGAGGGTAGGGAGGCGTTTTTCTTTGATCGAAAGACACAAAGTGCGACGATCCGAGAACTCCAGACGCTTGCGGAATCTACTCAGAGGTTGTCAAATGAGTTGAAGGAGGCACATCCGAAGGTTCCCTGGGAAGGTATCTCTGGTTTTCGTAATATCCTGGTACACGACTACTTGGGTATCAGACTCGAAAGGATCTGGGAAATCATCGAACGTGACCTACCTGCTTTCCGTGCCGCTATTGAAGCCATGCGGACAAAAATTGAAAAATAATGATAATCATCGGGGATAGAGGGTGGGTCTTTTCCCATAAAGGAAAAACCTACTGATTAAAAATAAGTTTCTTTCTGGACACTCAACCTCACAGTTGCGTAAAAATTACATAAAAAGGGAGGCGGGTGTGCTGGAAAAACTTTACAGCGGCACCTTTAAACGTTTGGCTACGCTGTTTTCAAGCAAAACCCAAAGGCCACCTCA
>JAGXTA010000190.1 GCA_018333535.1 Deltaproteobacteria bacterium
CCCTCCATACCCTGAAAAAACAAACTAAAACCGATGTCGCCTCTGCATTCAAAACAATCCTCGATCAACTCGCAACAGATCCCTCTCTGGACCCTTATAATCTGCTCTTTCCAAACGACACGTCTTGAGAATGCTGAAAGCGGAACACCGTTGGAAAACCAGAGATTCTTCTGATCTGCTTCCTTAGAATCAGAAACGATAGCGCTATACCTTATTCTTGGCTGAACCAAAGCGCCCCCCCGCTTCAGTGACGCATTACTGAAACCACTAAAAAAATGTTGACAAATAAAATTTTTTCAGATAGTATTATAAGGTTTTTTCGCTTTAAAATTAGTTTTAATCTTTTTATTTTATAACCTATTGAAATTATTAGCTCTGCCGAAAGAGGGTCGAAATGCCAACGGTTAATCAACTGGTTCGAATTGGAAGAGGTAAAGCAAAAAGCAAGACTTCTGCTCCGGCTCTTACGGGGTCGCCACAAAAAAGAGGCGTTTGTATTCGAGTCTACACAAACACTCCCAAAAAACCCAATTCTGCCCTTAGAAAAGTTGCCCGTGTGCGATTGACTAATGGGATCGAAGTGACCGCCTATATCCCGGGAATCGGGCATAACCTTCAGGAACACTCCGTTGTCCTCATTCGGGGGGGAAGGGTGAAAGACCTGCCAGGGGTTCGCTATCATATTATCCGTGGCACCCTCGATGCGGTTGGTGTTCAGGACCGAAAACAGGGCCGCTCTCGATACGGAGCCAAGAGACCCAAGTAACAACCTCTCTTTTAATATAGTTGAACACAGGAAGAAGGAGTAGTTATGCCCAGAAAAAGGGAAGTAAGAAAGAGAGAGATATTGCCGGACCCTAAATATCGTGATGCCATGATCGCCAAGTTTATCAACGGGATCATGCGTCAGGGAAAAAAGAGCGTGGCAGAAGGGATCTTCTATGGGGCCCTCGATCTCATTAAGGAGCGGACCCATTCCGATCCGATTAAAACCTTCAGCCAGGCCATGGATCATGTGAAGCCCATGATCGAAGTAAGGCCAAGGAGGGTTGGTGGCGCCACATATCAGGTTCCGGTTGAGGTGAGACCGAGCAGGAAAACCGCTCTTGCCATTCGATGGATCATCGGTTATGCAAAACAGCGTTCAGAAAAGACAATGGAGGAGAAACTTTCCGCGGAGTTGATCGATGCGGCCAATAACCGCGGGGCCTCTGTCAAAAAGAGAGAGGATACTCACAAAATGGCCGAAGCTAACAAAGCGTTTGCTCATTACCGCTGGTAACGGTGTGAAATAAGCCCTGAGCGGCGCCAAGCGCCGCCGAATGGGTTAAAAGTTTAGGTCAAGGCTAAGGTTCAGGATTTAATTAGTTCCCCTTCAATCTCAATCTTATCCTCAACCTGTGTCTCATAAATTTGAGTTTCGATCACGCCAACCGCGTGGTTTCAATCATTAAGAGGCTTTAAGTGTCAAACGTTTTAAAAGAAAAGACCAGAAATATCGGCATCATGGCTCATATTGATGCGGGAAAGACGACCACCACGGAGCGGATCCTCTACTATACTGGCGTCACCCACAGGATGGGAGAGGTCCATGACGGCTCTGCCACCATGGACTGGATGGAACAGGAGAAGGAGAGAGGGATTACCATCACCTCCGCAGCCACGACCTGTTTCTGGAAGGATTACCGGATTAACATCATAGACACCCCGGGCCATGTGGACTTCACGATCGAAGTGGAACGGTCGCTTCGTGTTCTTGATGGGGCAGTCGCCGTCTTCTGTTCGGTCGGGGGAGTGGAGCCTCAATCGGAAACCGTCTGGAAACAGGCTGACAAGTATGAAATTCCCCGCATCGCATTTGTCAATAAGATGGACCGGATGGGAGCGGATTTTGACGGATGTCTTCAAATGATGATCGATCGCCTCAAGATTAACCCCCTTCCCCTTCAGATACCCATCGGAAAAGAAGAGGATTTTCTTGGAGTTATAGACCTTGTTTCAATGAAGGCCCTTTTATTTGTTCCTGATACTCAGGGCACTTGCTTTGATACCATCGATATTCCGGAAGCCCACCGGCCTGAAGCTGCAAAACAGAGAGAACTCCTCATCGAGAGACTTTCCGAGTGGAACGAGTCCTTGATGGAGAAATTCGTAGAGGGAAAGGAGATTTCAGAGCCTGAAATCAGACAGGCCGTCAGGGAAACGACCTTGAAGTTGAAGGGAACTCCGGTACTCTGCGGAGCCGCTTTTAAAAATAAGGGAGTTCAGCCCCTGCTCGATGCTATCATCGATTATCTCCCCTCTCCGCTCGATCTCCCTCCGGTGAAAGGAATCGATCTCCAGGGCGAAGAAAAAGCCTTTTCAGCCAATAATGGGCATCCATTCTCCGCCCTTGCCTTTAAAATTATGAACGACCCCTATACCGGCCAGCTCACCTTCTTTCGCATCTATTCCGGGACGCTCAAATCGGGCGACTCCGTCTTCAATCCCACCAAGGGAAAAAGAGAGCGGATCGGCCGGTTGTTGAAGATGCATGCAAACAAGCGGGAGGAAATTCATGAAGTCTCCGCAGGAGACATCTTTGCTGCAGTTGGCCTCAAATATACCACCACCGGCGATACGATCTGCACTGAAAAGGAGCCGATCATCCTTGAATCGATGAACTTCCCGGAACCGGTGATCTCTATCGCCCTGGAGCCTAAGACGAAGGGTGATGTGGAAAAATTGGGAGTCTCCCTTCATAAACTGACCCTCGAAGATCCCTCTTTCAAGGTGAAGACCGATGAAGAGTCAGGCCAGACCATTATCTCTGGAATGGGCGAGCTCCATCTCGAAATCATCGTTGATCGGCTCCTGAGGGAGTTCAACGTGGAAGCCAACGTGGGAAGACCCCAGGTCGCCTATCGCGAGACGATTACGAAAACGGTCAAGTCTGAAGGCCGTTTTATCCGTCAGTCAGGCGGAAGGGGTCAGTATGGCCATGCCTGGTTGACCCTCGAGCCACAGCCTCCTGGAAAGGGTTTCGAATTCGTCAACAAGATCGTGGGGGGCAGAGTCCCGAGGGAGTATATCCCTGCGATTGAAAAGGGCGTGGCAGAGGCCATGGAGAAAGGGGTCCTCGCCGGATTTCCAATGGTCGATGTGAAAATCACCCTCATCGATGGATCTTACCATGATGTCGACTCCTCTGAGATGGCCTTCAAAATCGCCGGATCCATGGGATTTAAAGAGGGGGCCCGGCGGGCAACCCCCATCCTGCTTGAGCCTCTGATGTCCATCGAGATCATCACGCCGGAGGAGTTTGTGGGTCAGGTTGTGGGGGATCTCAACTCCAGAAGGGGAAAAACGGCGGGAGTCGAATACCGGAAGGGAACCAATGTGATTACCGGAGAGGTTCCTCTGGCCAATGTGTTTGGATATGTCACTGACCTTCGATCCCTCACACAGGGAAGAGCCACCTTTACCCTGCAATTTTCTCATTACAGCCCGGTGCCTTCATCCGTGAGTGAGGAGATCCTTTCCGAACTGAAAAGGGTCGCCTGAGAGCGCCCGAAGACAAGGAGGGAATGAGCCATGTCGAAGCCGAAATTTGAGAGGACGAAGCCGCATGTGAATGTGGGGACGATTGGGCACGTGGATCATGGGAAGACGACGTTGACCTCGGCGATAACGAAGGTATTGGCGGGCAAGGGGTTGGCCTCGTATATGGCGTTTGATCAGATCGACAAGGCGCCTGAGGAGAAGGAGCGCGGGTTGACGATTGCGATTGCGCACGTGGAGTATGAGACGGCGAAGCGCCACTATGCGCACATCGACTGTCCGGGTCATGCGGACTACATCAAGAACATGATCACGGGAGCGGCGCAGATGGACGGGACGATCCTGGTGGTATCGGCTGCGGATGGACCGATGCCTCAGACGCGGGAGCATGTGCTGTTGGCCAAGCAGGTTCGGGTGCCTTACATTGTGGTCTTTTTGAACAAGGTGGACATGGTGGAAGATCCGGAGTTACTGGATTTGGTGGAATTGGAGGTCAGGGAGTTGCTCAGCGGGTATGATTTTCCCGGGGATGTGGCTCCTGTGATCCGGGGTTCTGCGCTCAAGGCGTTGGAGTGTGGGTGTGGGAAGACGGAGTGTCAGTGGTGCAGCGGGATCTTGAAACTGATGGATGCGGTGGATGAGTCTATACCGCAGCCTGTACGGGAGGTGGACAAGCCCTTTTTGTTGCCGGTTGAGGATGTTTTTTCGATCTCGGGACGTGGGACCGTGGTGACGGGGCGAGTGGAGCGAGGGATGGTCAAGGTTGGAGAAGAGGTGGAGGTGGTAGGGATTCGTCCGACGCTCAAGACGGTTTGCACGGGGGTGGAGATGTTTCGCAAGACCCTGGATCAGGGGCAGGCGGGAGACAATGTGGGGGTACTGCTTCGAGGGGTGAAGCGAGAGGATGTGGAGCGGGGTCAGGTGGTCTCGAAGCCTGGGTCGATTACGCCTCATCGGAAATTCAAGGCTGAGACCTATATATTGACCAAGGAGGAAGGGGGTCGTCATACGCCATTTTTCAATGGGTATCGGCCTCAGTTTTACTTTCGGACGACGGATGTGACGGGTGTGGCGACATTGCCCGAGGGGGTGGAGATGGTGATGCCCGGGGACAATGTGTCGTTGGCCGTGGAGTTGATCACGCCGATAGCGATGGAGAAGGAGTTGCGGTTTGCGATTCGCGAGGGGGGTCGGACCGTGGGCGCTGGCGTCATCAGCGATGTCCTCGAATAAACCCCGCGGGAGCCTTCTCCCGGGGTACTGGAAAGGGGTAAGGGAATGACAGCTCAGAAGATCAGGGTCAGCCTTAAATCTTATGACCACAAACTGCTTGATAAGTCAACGGCAGAGATCGTGGATACGGTTCGACGCACCGGAGCCAACATAGCAGGTCCCATTCCCCTCCCGACCAGAATCAATCGCTATACCGTGCTGAGATCCCCGCATGTGGATAAAAAATCGAGGGAGCAGTTTGAAATTCGAACTCACAAACGCCTCATCGACATCATCGAGCCCACACAACAGACTGTCGATGCCCTGATGAAACTCGACCTGGCCGCCGGGATCGATGTGGAGATCAAACTATAAGGAATCAAAAGGCCATGAAACGGACGCTCGGAATCATCGGTAGGAAAATTGGGATGACTCAGATCTTTCAGGAAGACGGCTCTATCGTTCCAGTCACGGTGGTCCAGGCCGGACCTTGCTGGGTCACACAGAAGAAGACGAAAGATAAAGAGGGATATGAAGCCCTCCAAATCGGTTTTCTTCCAAAGAATGAGAAGAGAGTGAAGAAGCCTCTTGCCGGCCACTTCAAGAAAGCAGGCGCCGCCCCTGTCACCCACTTAAAGGAATTCCGCATGGAGAGCACGGAAGGGTACGAGCTGGGACAGGAGATCAACGTCGGACTCCTCTTCAAATCCGGTGATGTCGTCGATGTGACCGGCCTGAGCAAGGGGAAAGGGTTTACAGGCGTGATGAAACGGCATGGATTCCACGGTTCGCCCGGTTCTCACGGCACGCATGAATATTTTCGTCACGGGGGATCGGTGGGATCGGCGACCTATCCTCACCATGTCTTTAAAGGAATGAAGATGCCGGGTCAACACGGGAACGCTCGGATAACGATCCAGAACATCAAGGTCCTGGAAGTCAGAGAGGATCAGAACCTCATCCTCCTGCGGGGCGGGATCCCCGGCAGTCATCAGGGATGGGTTCTCATCCGAAGCGCCACAAAGAAAAAAGGACCCTCGGAAACCTCTGCGTAAGGAAAGGGATGAGATGAGCACATTAGCCGTCTATGACATCAACCATCAGAAGGTGAAGGAGATTGAACTGAACGACCGGGTCTTCGATGCGAAGATCAACCCTTCCCTCTTCCATGATTCTGTCCGTAGTCGCCTCGCTTCCGCAAGAAAGGGGACGGCCGCCACCAAAAACAGGGCGCTGGTCCGGGGAGGAGGAGCAAAACCGTACCGGCAGAAAGGCACAGGCCGGGCGCGGGCAGGAACCCGTCGCTCTCCTCTCTGGAGGGGAGGAGGAACCATTTTCGGCCCCATGCCGAGGGATTATTCTTTCTCTCTTCCTAAAAAGGCACGGCGGGCCGCCCTCTCAGCCGCGCTCAGTTTGAAACGCCAGGAGGAAAAACTGATCCTTCTCGACGGTTTTCCCCTGGAGGGATTTAAAACCCGTCAGGTCCTCGAAATCCTCAAGAGATTTCAGGTGGAGAACGCCCTGATCGTGACGGATTCCCAGCATGTTTTTTTAGAACGATCCGCCCGCAATATTCCCGGCATCGAGGTCCTCCGCTGCGAGAGCCTCAATGTCTATGACATCTTAAATCATGAACACCTGATTGTGTTGAGCCCGGCTGTCGAAAAAATAGAAGGGGTGTTTGCATCATGAAAGAGCCGCAGAAGATTATTCGAAGACCGCTGGTCACTGAAAAGAGCACCCTCCAGAAAGATGAGGCTCATCAATATGTCTTTGAGGTGGATCGGAATTCGAATAAGATCGAGATCCAGTCGGCCGTTGAACACCTCTTCAAGGTGAAGGTCAACAATGTCCGGACCATCAATGTCCTGGGCAAGATGAAACGGTTGGGAAGAAAATATGGAAAGAGGCCCAATTGGAAGAAGGCCATCGTCACCCTGAGAGAAGGGGACCGTATTGACTTCTTCGAAGGAGCCTAACCCTCTCGAATAATCATTCGAGAGGAAATTCGAAATCCGAAGCACGAAATTCGAAACGGTTTTCAAAATTAAAATCAATTTTTTAAAACGGTTTTTTTCTTTTTTAGTTTAGAATTTTTATTATTCGAATTTGTTTCGGGTTTTCCGCCAGAGGCGGATCTGCCTTTGGCATGACGATATTCGAATTTCGGATTTAACGGGGTAAAAAGATGGGTATCAAAAAATTTCGACCGACTTCTCCTGGAAAACGGTTTCAGACCGTCTCCACTTTTGAGGAGATCACCTCCACCTCGCCGGAGAAAAGCCTTCTTCGCCCCCTGAAGAGGACCGGAGGAAGGAACTGTTACGGAAGGGTCACGGCCTGGCACAGGGGCGGTGGCCATAAGAGGATGTACCGGATCATCGACTTCAAAAGGGATAAAAGGGAGATCCCTGCCAAGGTGGCTACGGTTGAGTATGATCCCAATCGGTCCGCCCGCATCGCCCTGCTCCACTATGCCGATGGTGAAAAAAGATATATCCTGGCCCCGGATCAGTTGAAGGTGGGAGATCAGGTGACGGCAAGCCCCGGCGCGGATATCAAACCCGGCAATGCCCTCCCCCTCCGGAACATCCCGACAGGCACGCTGATCCACAACGTGGAGCTTAAGATTGGAAAAGGAGGCCAGATCATCCGGAGCGCAGGCACCAGCGGCCAGCTGATGGCAAAAGAAGGCAAGTATGCCCATGTCAAACTTCCTTCAGGTGAAGTCCGGCTGATCCTTCAGGATTGTTATGCTACGATTGGACAGGTCAGCAACTTCGAGCATGAAAATATCTCTCTGGGGAAGGCTGGAAGAACTCGTTGGCAGGGCTGGCGTCCTGTAACCCGTGGGGTGGCCATGAATCCCATAGACCATCCGCTTGGCGGAGGCGAAGGGAAAAGCTCCGGAGGCCGTCATCCCTGCACTCCCTGGGGCGTTCCGGAGAAAAAGACTCGCAAGAATAAGAGAACAGACAAATACATCCTGAAGAGGAGAGATTAATGGCCCGATCAATCAAAAAAGGGCCCTTTGTGGACGCCCATTTGAAGATGAAAGCGGAGGAAGCCCGGAGATCAAGGGAAGGAAAGGTGATCAAAACCTGGTCCAGACGATCCACCATCATCCCTGAGATGGTCGGCGTCACGTTTGCCGTCCATAACGGAAAGAAATTTATTCCGGTCTTCGTCACGGAGGAGATGGTCGGTCATAAGTTGGGGGAATTCTCTCCCACCCGGACCTTCCACGGCCATTCCGGAGACCGAAAGACAAAGATTAAAGGTAAGACTCCATAAAAGCAAAGGTTGAATAAGATGGAAGTCAAGGCAAAATTAAAATATGTGCGTGTGGGACCCAGAAAGGCAAGATTGGTGGCCGATCTGATACGGGGCAAGGGATCCGATGAGGCCATTAATATTCTTTCGTTTACAAAGAAAATGCCCGCCAGGGTCATCATCAAATTGCTCAAATCGGCCATTGCCAATGCCACACAGAAGAAGACGGTGGATGTCGACCGCCTTTATGTGAAGAAGATCTCGGTGGACCAGGGGGCGACCTGGAAAAGGTTTACCCCGCGGGCTCTGGGTCGGGCCACCCCGATCCGGAAGAGGACGAGCCACATCTCCATCGTCCTGGATGAAAAGTGAAAGGAGGCAACGCCTTGGGTCAGAAAGTGCATCCGATAGGTTTTCGATTGGGGTTTATCAAGACCTGGGATTCCCGATGGTTTGCGGAGAAGGACTATCCTCAGCTTCTTATTGAGGATATTCAGGTCCGCGCCTATCTAAAGAAGAAACTCCATCACGCCGGGGTCTCCAAAATTGAAATCGAACGGGCTGCGAGCAAGGCCAAAAAGGCAAAGGTGTCCATCTGGACCGCTCGTCCTGGAATCATTATCGGAAAAAAAGGTGCCGAGGTCGAGAACCTCAAAAGAGAACTTCAAAAGATGACCCACAAAGAGATCATCATCAACATTCAGGAGGTGAAGAGAGCCGAGGTCAATGCCCAGCTGGTGGCTGAAAATGTGGCGTTACAGCTCGAACGGAGGGTTGGATTTCGAAGGGCGATGAAAAAAGCCGTTTCCTCCGCCATGAAGTTGGGGGCAAAGGGGATTAAAATTGCGGTCTCCGGAAGACTCGGGGGGGCAGAGATGGCCCGACATGAGCGGTACCGCGAGGGCCGGGTCCCACTGCACACTCTCCGGGCGGATATCGACTATGGTCTGGCTGAGGGGAAGACCACTTACGGAATCATCGGCGTGAAGGTATGGATCTTTAAGGGAGAGATCTACCCGACTAAAGAGGGGGACGAAAGAGCAGCCTAAGACAACGATAATTCTGGAATTATGGAATATTGGAATGATGGAATAGTGTGAAAAAAAGCCAAAATATTTTTTTATCTACCCAATATTCCAATGTTCCATCGTTCCATTCTTTCCAAGAGGATGAAGTGTTATGTTGATGCCGAAGAAGACGAAATATCGAAAGATGCAAACAGGGAAAATGAGAGGAGCCGCTTCCCGCGGGAACAAACTTAACTTTGGCGACTTCGGGCTTCAAGCCACCGAATGCGGCTGGCTGAGCGCTCGCCAGATTGAAGCCGCCCGTATTGCCATGACGCGGTTCATCAAGCGAACAGGTCGAATCTGGATTCGCATCTTTCCGGACAAACCGATCACTAAAAAGCCTGCAGAGACCCGGATGGGAAAAGGAAAGGGGCCGCCGGAAGACTGGGTGGCTGTTATCCGTCCGGGCAGAATTCTCTATGAGATGGAGGGGGTCCCGGAGGAGAGGGCGAGGGAAGCCTTTCTTTTAGCCTCGCATAAACTACCCATCTCTACGAGGTTCATCATGAGGGGGAGCCACCTATGAAGACAAAAGATCTCCGCCTCCTGAGCGAAGGTGAATTGAGTCATAAAGAGAAAGAGCTCCACGAGGAACTTTTTAACCTCCGTTTCCAGCATGCCACCGGGCAGCTGGAGAACACGATGCGAATCCCTCAGGTCAAACAGGATATCGCACGGGTAAAGACGATTCTGAAGGAAAAGGCCCGGAGCAAAGGGAATTGAGAATCCACGAGCTACAAGCTGGTCGATTCTCTACTGACTAAAGTCAGCTGAAGAAAAACAATCAGCACAGAAATTCTCACGAGGGGAAATCTCAAAAACTCGGTTGCGAGTCGAAACGACCTGCACACTGTGTGAATACTAAGGTCTTCGCCTGAAGGCGAGGGTTTTTCTCCCCGAGTGAGACAATGAGGCCCATGGAAGAGAGAGGAAAAAGAAAGACATTAACGGGTGTGGTCTCGAGCGACAAAATGGATAAGACGGTCGTTGTGATGGTCAATCGTCTGGTCCTTCATCCCGTCTATAAAAAATATATCCGGAAGAGGACAAAGGTGAAGGCACATGATGAAAAGAACGAGTCTCACATCGGCGACAAGGTCCTCCTGATCGAGACCCGGCCCCTCAGCAAAGTGAAAAGGTGGCGTGTCAAAAAGATCGTTGAACGGGCCGCCTAACGGATTGGAAAGTAGAAGGTAGAAAGTTGAAGGGGGTGGAGAGAAATCTTTTTCCACCTGCCACACGCCACTTTCCACCTTCGAACATGGAGTTCATTATGATCCAGATGCGGAGTATTCTTGAGGTCGCCGATAATTCGGGAGCAAAAAGGTTGGGGTGCATCAAGGTTCTCGGCGGGACGCGCCGGAGATATGCGTCCCTGGGGGATGTGATCATCGTCTCCATCAAAGATGCCTTGCCCAACTCCAAGATCAAAAAGGGAGAGGTCGCTCGAGCGGTGATCGTCCGGACGAAGAAAGAGGTGGAAAGACCGGACGGTTCCTTTATCAAGTTTGATGATAACTCGGCTGTTCTGATCAATCCTCAGGGAGAGCCCATCGGGACCCGAATCTTCGGCCCTGTTGCGAGGGAGCTCCGCGCGAAACGGTTTATGAAGATCATCTCGCTGGCTCCAGAGGTTCTGTAAAGTCGTTGCGAAAGGAATTAGGAATGATCGTCTCCAAAACCCATATTAAAAAGAAAGACCTGGTCATGGTGACCCATGGAAGAGAGAAGGGCAAAAGCGGCCGTGTGCTGAAAGTTCTTCCGGAGAAGGAAAGAGTGATCATTGAAAAGATCAATTTTGTTAAGAGACATTCCCGGCCTCACGGACAGCAGAAACGGGGAGGGATCCTCGAAAAGGAGGCGCCTCTTCATCTTTCCAACGTGATGCTCCTCTGCGAAAAATGCAACAAGCCTGTCCGGATCGGCCACCGGAGCATCGAGGGAGGAAAGAAGGTCCGGTTCTGCAAAAAATGTGGAGAAATTTTTGATAAATAGGTGATACGATGCCCAAAATCAAAGAAATCTATCAGGAGCGAGCGGTCCCTGCGCTGATGAAGCGGTTTAATTACCGGAACAGGATGGAGGTCCCCAAACTGGACAAGATCGTCGTCAACATGGGAATGGGGGAAGCCATTCAGAACATCAAGATTCTCGACTCTGCCGTTCAGGAACTGAGCCTCATTACAGGGCAGAAAGCTGTCATCACCAAAGCCAAAAAATCGATCGCCCAGTTCAAATTGAGAACGGGGATGCCCATCGGAGTAAGGGTGACCTTGCGGAAAGAAAAAATGTACGAGTTCTTCAATCGTCTGGTGAATGTGGCTCTCCCGAGAGTGAGGGATTTCAAGGGTCTTTCCCCGAAGTCCTTTGACGGAAGGGGAAACTTCGCCGTGGGCATCAGGGAACAGCTCATCTTTCCGGAGATTCACTACGATAAGATCGACAAGGTGAAGGGGATGAACATCGTCATCGGCACCACCGCCAGAACGGATGAAGAAGGAAAAGAACTCCTGAAACTTCTCGGGATGCCCTTCAGGAATTAAACCCTATTCCTCCCCCCTTTGCTAAAGGGGGGCTGGGGGGGTTATTTGGGGAGGAAGACATTGGCAAAGTTATCATTGATGAATAAGGCAAAGAAAAAGCAGAAATTCCAGGTCCGTCAATACAACCGTTGCCCTCTCTGCGGAAGGCCGAGGGCTTTTATCCGGAAATTTAGCATGTGTCGTCTCTGTTTCAGAAAATATGCCACCCGGGGGGAAGTCCCCGGCGTGATCAAAGCCAGCTGGTAACCCTTACGGAGTTTGTTATGTCGATGACCGATCCATTGGCCAATATGTTCACACTCATCCGCAATGCATCCAAAGCCAGGTTTGAAAAGGTGGATGTCCCCTACTCCAAAATGAAGCATGAGATTTCTAAGATTTTAAAAGAGGAAGGGTTCATCGCCAATTTCAAAGTCGTCAAGGATGAGAAAGAACATCCCTTGATTCGAATCGTTCTCAAATATGATACGGCCCGAACAGGGCTCATCCATATCAAGCGGGTGAGCAAACCGGGCCGAAGGGTCTATGTCGGAACCGATCGGATTCCCTCTGCCATGAGCGGACTGGGAATCTCGATCCTCTCCACACCCAAGGGGATCCTGACCGATAAAACGGCCCGGAAAGCCCATCTGGGCGGAGAAGTTCTCTGTCAAGTCTGGTAAGGTGAAGGAAATCAGGTGATCAGATAATCTGGATGCAGGGTAACAGGAAATCCGGATAACAGGAGAAAAAAGTGATATCTTTCATTAACCTGATATCCTGGAACCCTGATATCTTCCCTGATGACCTGTTCATCTGATATTCTGATATTTTTGATATTGAGGTCGCTATGTCTCGTATTGGAAGAATGCCGATTCAATTGCCCAAGGAAGTAAAGGTTTCCTGGGATCCTTCAAAAATAGAGGTGGCCGGCCCCAAAGGGACCCTCGCCTGCGACCTTCCCCGCGGCATCGCCATTTCGGTCGATGGGGGGAAGATGCTCATTCAGAAGGAGCGTGAAGAGCGATCGTTAAAAGCCCTTCATGGCCTGACCCGGAGCCTGATTGCCAATATGGTGACAGGGGTCACCCAGGGATTTGAGAAGAAGCTGGAGATCATTGGCGTCGGCTTTCGTGCGGATATACAGGGAAGTCTTCTCAAACTCATGCTGGGGTTCTCCCATCCGGTTCTCTTCCCCGTTCCGGAAGGGATTAAGATCGAGGTGGATAAACAGACTCTGATCACGGTAAGAGGGGTGAACAAACAGCTGGTGGGAACCATCGCCGCCAAACTCCGTGCGATCAAACCCCCTGAGCCTTATAAAGGGAAAGGGGTTCGCTATCTCGGAGAAAAGATTCGCAAGAAGGTCGGCAAGACAAAAGCCTAAGGAGAAGGAAGTCTTTTAAAATGGAAAACAAGAAGATCCTGGCAAGGATGAAGAGAAAGAAGAGGGTGCGGAGCCGCATCCAGGGAACTGAGGAGAAACCCCGCCTCAATGTCTTCAGGAGCCCGAAACATATCTATGCCCAGGCCATTGTCGATTCCACGGGGAAAACAGTGGCCAGCGCTTCCACATTGAGCCCTGAATTAAAGGGGACCGTCCGTTATGCGGGAAATGTTGAGGCGGCGAAGAAAGTGGGAGAGCTCATTGCCAGGAAATGTCTTGAAAAAGGAATTCAAAAAGTCGTCTTTGACCGCAGCGGGTATCTTTATCACGGAAGGGTCAAGGCATTGGCGGAAGCGGCAAGAGCAGGTGGTCTGGTCTTTTAGGAGATTTCTAAAAAGTCAGAAATCTCCGATTACACCGACAAAAAACAAATTCAAAATATAGAAAAATCCGTGTAATCATTTTTTAAAATCTATGTAATCAGAGGACTCTGAGAAATCCTTTCTCAAAATCCTCTTTAGGAGGGAGTGACATTGCCGAAGATTGATCCAAGCACACTGGAATTGACAGACCGGGTCATTCATATCAGCAGGGTGGCCAAAGTGGTCAAGGGTGGAAGACGGTTTAGTTTTAGCGCCCTGGTCGTTGTGGGAGATGGCCATGGCCATGTCGGAAGCGGACTGGGAAAGGCCAACGAGGTTCCGGAGGCCATCCGGAAGGCGGTCGAACATGCGAAACGTAACCTGATGAAGATTCCTCTTATGAACAAAACGATTCCCTATGAGGTCACCGGAAAATTCGGGGCCGCTAAAGTCCTGCTGAAGCCAGCCTCTGAGGGAACCGGGGTGATTGCCGGAGCGGCGGTGAGAGCCATTGCAGAGTCCGCAGGGATTGAAAACATTCTGACCAAATCTCTGGGTTCAAACAATCCCTACAACCTCATCAAAGCGACTCTACAGGCCGTCCACCAATTGAAATATCCTGAAGAGGTGCTTCAAAAGAGAGCTCAAAAAGAGAGCGGAAACTGAGGATGCGCCGATGAAGAAGATGGAAAATGGGATGGAAAAGAAGATGACGGTCAGGTGGAAAAAGAGTGCGATCGGACGGCCGGAAAATCAGAAGAAGATCATCAAGGCCCTCGGTTTTAGACGGTTGAATCAAACCCTCACCCTTCCGGATCGTCCGGAGATCCGTGGAATGGTGAACCATGTCTCCCATCTGGTCGAAGTAATCGATTAAGGAAAAGGAAACCGTGATGATTCTCGAAAAGCTTAAACCTGCGGAGGGATCAAGAAAGAAGAGGAAACGAGTGGGAAGAGGACCCGGGTCCGGCCACGGAAAGACCGCCTGCAAGGGACACAAAGGCCAGAATGCCCGCGCCGGCAGGGGAACCAAGGCAGGGTTTGAGGGAGGCCAGATGCCCCTTCAGAGACGGCTTCCTAAGAGGGGATTCCGGAACCCTTTCAGGGAAAAAGTGGCCATCATCCATCTCGGAGACCTCAATCGTTTCGAGAAGGATGCGATCGTTGAACCCGATCTGCTGTCCGCATCCGGTCTGTGCAAAAAGGGAGAACTTATTAAACTCCTCTCCGACGGGGAACTCCAGCATCCTCTGACCATCCGCGTTCATAAGGTGAGCCAGGCCGCGCTCAAAAAAGTGGAGATGGCTTCCGGGAGAGTGGAGGTCATCGGTTCATGATTTCAGGCGCCCAGAATATTTTTAAGATCCCCGAGCTGAAACGAAGGATCCTGATGACCTTTCTGCTTCTGGCCATCTATCGCATCGGGGTCCACATCCCAACCCCCGGGATCAATGGAGACGCACTTGCCTCCTTCTTCGCCCAAGTCAAGGGAACGCTCTTCAGCCTCATCAATATGTTCGCCGGAGGAGCGCTGGAGAGGTTCTCTGTTTTCGCTCTGGGCATCATGCCTTATATCAGCGCTTCGATCATCCTCCAGCTTCTCACCGTCGTCATCCCATATCTGGCCCAGCTCCAGAAGGAGGGAGAGATGGGACGGAAGAAGATCGTTCAATATACCCGTTATGGAACAGTGGTTCTCAGCTTGATCCAGGGATTCGGGATGGCGGTCGGCCTGGAGAATATGACAGGGGCTGCGGGTGAGATGATCGTTCTAAATCCGGGATGGTCCTTCCGGTTGATGACCGTCATCACCCTGACGGCAGGCACCGCTTTCATCATGTGGCTGGGCGAACAGATAACGGAGAGGGGAATCGGAAACGGCATCTCCCTCATCATCTTCTCGGGTATCGTGGCCGGACTGCCCAGCGCGATTGCCAGCACCTATGAACTCTTCATGGTGGGGCAGTTAAACATCTTCACCATCCTGTTCTTGATCATCCTGATGGTGGCCGTCGTTGCGGCGATCATCTTTGCCGAGACGAGCCAGCGGAGGCTTCCCGTTCAATATGCCAAACGGATCGTGGGAAGGAAGGTCTACGGAGGACAGAGCACCCATCTCCCGCTCAAGTTAAACACGGCCGGGGTCATTCCTGCCATCTTCGCCTCGTCCATTCTGATGTTTCCTCTGACGATCGCCAGCTTTATGCCGAAGACCTGGATGGAGACCTATCCCTGGATCCAGTCGATCCTCAACAGTCTCGGTCCCGGTGCCATCCTCTATAATCTTCTCTATGTGGGATTCATCATCTTCTTCTGCTTTTTCTACACGGCGGTCACCTTCAACCCCAACGATGTGGCCGACAACATGAAGAAATTCGGGGGATATATCCCGGGCATCCGGCCCGGCCAGAAGACAGCCGAGTATATCGACAAGGTCCTCACCCGCATCACGCTCGGAGGGGCCCTCTATGTCTCGGCGGTCTGTGTCCTGCCCACCATTCTGATCGGACGGTTCAACGTCCCCTTCTATTTCGGAGGAACAGCCCTTCTCATTGTCGTGGGAGTGGCTCTGGACACGGTTCAGCAGATTGAGGCTCATATGCTGACCAGACATTATGAGGGATTAATGAAGAAGGGCAAATTGAAAGGGAGAAGAAGTTAGGAAAGAATCAATGCAAAATGTAAATTGCAAATTGCAAAATCTTTCATTTTTTTTCACTCTTCTATTTTTCACTTTGCATTTTACAATTTTCAATTTGCAATGAGGGTTTGAATGAACTTAATTCTTTTAGGTCCTCCGGGGGCGGGAAAAGGCACGCAGGCGCAGATGATCGTGGATCGTTATCGTCTCCCTCAAATCTCGACGGGGGATATCCTCAGGGCCGCCGTGAAGGAAGGGACCCCTTTGGGAAAACAGGCCAAGACCTTTATGGACAAGGGGCAGCTGGTTCCGGATGAAGTGGTCATCGGGATTATTGATCAGCGGTTAAGGGCATCGGATTGCAACGGAGGTTTTATCCTCGATGGATTCCCGAGAACGACCCCTCAGGCTGAGGCCCTTCAGGGAATTCTCGACAAAATCCGAAAAACGGTGGACCATGTCGTCAACATCGAGGTCGATCCCGAGGAACTGGTGCGGCGGCTGACCGGCCGGAGAACCTGTAAAAACTGCGGCGGGATGTTCCATGTCCTCTTTCATCCCCCCCAAAAGGAAGGCGTCTGTGACCGTTGCGGCGGAGCCCTTTACCAGAGAGAGGATGACCGGGAAGAGACGATTCGAACCCGGCTCAAGGAGTATGAGAGACAGACCGCTCCTCTCATCCAGTATTATCAGAATAAGAAGCTCCTTCGTTCGATCCATGGAGTGGGCGGGCAGAATCAAATTTTTGAGCAGATCATTCGCGTCCTCGATGCGAAGCCTGTTTAAGGAGACAATCGGAGTCAATCGATGCCAAAGGAAGAGGCGATTCAGGTTGAAGGAAAGGTTTTAGAGACCCTTCCGAACGCCATGTTCCGAGTGGAGCTGGAAAACGGGCATAAGGTGCTGGCCCATATTTCTGGAAAAATGAGAATGCATTTCATCAAAATCCTTCCCGGGGATAAGGTGACGGTGGAACTCTCACCCTATGACCTCGCCCGTGGAAGAATCGTATTCCGGGAGAAATAAAACCGTGAAAGTCAGGGCTTCGGTTAAAAAGATTTGCGACAAGTGTAAGATCGTGAAGCGAAAGCGGGTGGTCCGGGTCATCTGTGAAAACCCGAAACATAAACAGAGACAAGGATAATAAACGATTTAGGTTAGAGGAGCGTCCCGTCAAAGACGGGACTTGAGGCTAAAAATCTTTTTGCCTTAATCCTCAAGCGTAGCGATCCTCAAACCTCAAACAGCGACAAAGGAGCTTGTTATGGCACGTATCGCAGGGGTTGATCTTCCAAAGGATAAACGGGTGGAGATCGCTCTTACTTACATCTATGGGATCGGAAAGCCATCGGCCAATAAGATTCTCGAAAAGGCCAATGTGAACCGGGACACCAAGGTCAACAAATTGACCGAATCAGAGGTCATCCGTATCCGGGATCTCATCGACCAGGACCAAAAAGTTGAAGGAGATCTTCGAAGGGAAGTGGCAACCCATATCAAGCGTCTGATGGATATCGGTTCCTACCGTGGACTTCGTCACCGCCGCTCCCTCCCCGTCCATGGCCAGAGAACGCACACCAATGCGAGGACGAGGAAAGGACCGCGCCGGGCCATCGTCGGAAAGAAAAAAGAAAAGGAATAGTGAGGAGGAGATATGGCCACAGCGCCGGGGACAAAGAAAAAAAAGATCAAGAAGAATATTCAGGCAGGAATTGCCCATATCCAGGCGACGTTTAACAACACGATCATCACCATCACCGATCACGAGGGAAAAGTCATCTGCTGGTCGAGCGCAGGGATCCAGGGGTTTAAGGGGTCCCGCAAGAGCACTCCCTTTGCCGCCCAGATGGCTGCGGAGGATGCCGCAAAAAAGGCGATGGAGCATGGCGTACGGACCATCGATGTCTATGTCAAGGGTCCGGGGGCCGGAAGGGAATCCGCGCTCCGGTCGCTTCAGGCAACCGGTCTCAAAGTCCACATGATTAAAGATGTCACACCCATTCCCCATAACGGATGCCGTCCTCCCAAACGGAGACGCGTCTAAGACTGCGTCTTAAGAGTGGATGGAAGAAAGTCATTCAATGACAGATCGCATAAAAAGAACAATGTTTTAATCTGTGTAATCTGGTTTTTACTTAATCTGTGTAATCAAATTTAATGAAATTAAATTAGGAGGGAAAGCATTGGCAAGATATACGAAATCGGTTTGTCGACTCTGTCGTAGAGAAAACTTAAAGCTCTTTCTCAAGGGGGAGAGGTGTTATACGGAAAAGTGTGCGTTCGACCGGAGGAGCTCTCCGCCGGGGCAACATGGTCAGAGCCGAAAAAAGATCTCAGACTATGGAACCCAGTTAAGGGAAAAACAGAAGGTGAAAAGATTGTATGGCCTCCTGGAGAACCAGTTTCGCAATACGTTCAAAGAAGCGGATCGGCGCAAAGGGATTACCGGAGAAGTCCTCCTCCAGCTTCTGGAACGTCGCCTGGACAATGCCGTTTATCGGCTCGGGTTTGCCAATTCGAGAAATGAAGCCCGGCAGCTGGTGCGACACAACCACTTTCTGGTCAATCAGTCCAGGGTCAACATCCCCTCCTTTCTGCTGAAGCCGGGAGATGTTATCTCGGTGAGGGAAAAGAGCAAGAAGGTGATCCGCATTCAGGAATCTCTCGAAGGGGTGGCCAGACGGGGCGTCCCCCAATGGCTGGAATTGGAAAAAGAACAGATGAAGGGAAACATCAAGGCCCTGCCTGTCCGGGGGGATATCACTCTTCCCATTCAGGAGAAATTGATCGTCGAGTTGTACTCAAAATAACTCTCTATCAACCCTTTAAGAAAAGGGAGGTAATATGATTTATAAAAGTTGGAAAGATCTTATTCGACCGAAGCGATTAGAAGCGGAGAAAGAAACCTTAACCCCCTTCTACGGGAAGTTCACGGCTGAGCCATTTGAGAGGGGCTTCGGCATCACGATTGGAAACTCTCTCCGGCGGATTCTCCTCTCATCCCTGCAAGGGGCGGCTCTCACATCGGTTAAGATTGACGGCGTGCTCCATGAATTTTCAGCAATCCCCGGCGTGAAAGAGGATGTCACAGAGATTATTTTAAATCTCAAAGAAGTGAGGCTGAAGCTCCATACGGAGGGCCCGAAGACGATTCGCGTCAAGACAGAAGGCCCCCGTGCCTTAAAGGCAGGCGATATCCTCACAGGTGATGCCGTGGAAATTCTCAACCCTGATCACCCCATCGCCACGCTCTCCAGGGATGGCAAGCTTTCGATGGAGATGGTGGTTAAGATGGGCAGGGGTTATATCCCGGCAGAGCGAAACAGGGATGAGAATCAACCCATCGGGACGATTCCCATGGATGCCATCTTCTCCCCCATTAAGAAGGTCAACTATGCGGTGACCAACGCAAGGGTGGGCCAGATCACCGACTATGACAAATTGACCTTCGAAGTCTGGACGGATGGAAGCCTCAACCCGGAGGAAGCCATTGCCCATGCCGCCAAGATCCTGAAGGATCAACTCTCGATCTTCGTCACATTTGAGGAAGGAGGAGAAGAAGAGGAGATCACGGTTCAAGAGCATCAGGGGGATATGGAGAAATTGAATGAAAATCTCTTCCGGAGTGTGGATGAATTAGAGCTTTCTGTCCGATCGGCCAACTGTTTGAAGCATGCTGACATCAGGCTTATCGGAGACCTCGTTCAGAAGACGGAAGCCGAGATTCTCGCCACCAAAAACTTCGGCAGAAAATCCCTCAACGAGATCAAAGAGATTCTGTTGGAGATGGGGCTCGGCCTGGGGATGAAGATAGACAGCTGGCCTCACAAGAATGCAGAGGGAAAAGAGGAGATCGAATCAGAGGCAACGGAATAGGAGAAAAGGATGAGGCATCGAGTTTCAGGAAGAAAATTAAGTCGACATACCAAACACCGGGAGCTGATGTTCAGAAACATGCTGGTGTCGCTTCTTCAGCATGAGCGGATTAGAACCACTCTTGCCAAGAGCAAAGAGCTTCGAATCTTGGCGGATAAGATCATCACGCTGGCAAAGAAGAATACCCTCCATGCCAGAAGGCTGGCCTTTGCCCGTCTTCGCAACGAGACCATCGTAAAGAAACTCTTTGATGAGATCGCTCCGAAGATGAAGGATCGTGAAGGCGGATACACCCGTATCTATAAAATGGGATGGCGCCAGGGAGATGGCGCGCCCCTCTCTCTTGTAGAGCTGGTCTCCTATTCTCCAGCGGAAGAGAAGAAGAAATCGACCGTCGAGAAGGCAAAAGAAGTCCTCGGAAAGGTAAGGCCCAAGAAGAAAGAAAAGGGGGAAGAAAAAGCTAAAGAGAAGAAGGTAAAAAAGGAAGAAAAAGAGAAACCAAAGGAAAAGCCCTCAAAAGAAAAAAAGAAATAACAACCTCATAGAAAAAACCCAAGGCCCTATATCTCAAAAGAGTATAGGGCCTTTCTTTTTGTTTCGATCTTCAGGATTTGGAGTGGGTAAAGTGAGTCTTTTCAGAAATAAATAAATCCCGTTGGCCCTGAGCCCTTCGACTCACCGTTCGCCCTGAGGCTCTCGAAGGGTGAACGGTTTGCTCAGGACAGGCTTGTCGAAAGGAGCAGGAGAGCTAGATCGAACTTCTGGGAGGTTTTGGACTGTAATCGAGCAAGAAGCTACAGGAAAATGAGTTCTTGGGTTTATCATGTGTGTTTTTCGGATCACTCAGCACAGGCTTCAAGGACTTTCACCCTTCGAGAGCCTCAGGGTGATCGGTATAGTATTACCCACACTAAAACCGGAAGAACCTTTTTTTTGTTTTTTGTTCTGAGGAGAAGGCGCCTTTATGTTCACCATCAACCCGTAATTGCCACAACCCTCTCTTTTTTGTTATATTTGGTTCATTGCCATGAAGAAGGAGAAGAAAACAAATGAGAGTTCGGAAACCGGGAAAGGTTCGAGAGGGAATCTGGTTTTTAGGTCAAAAGGAAACAGGGGTCTATCTCCTGGAGGGGAAAGATGGCTCTATGATTGTAAGCGGAGGCATGAGCTACATCGTCCCGGATCTCCTTCAACAGTTTAAAAAATTTGGAATCGACGAAAGCAGGATCAACAAGATCCTGATCCTTCACTCCCACTTCGATCATGTGGGAATCATCCCTTTTTTCAAACGGAGACACCCGGACATTGAAGTCTGTGCCTCCGAAAGGGCCTGGGAGATCCTCAAGATGGAGAAGGCCATCGTCACGATCAATGAGTTCAGCCGGAATGTGGCAAAAAGGATGGGGAAAGAGGAGATCTATTCGGAATACGACCTTGAGTGGAGGGATGATGTTTCCGGAAGAACGGTCCGGGAAGGCGACCGGATCGATCTCGGGGGCATAGAGGTTTCAATTCTTGAGATCCCGGGCCATTCATCGTGCTGTATTGCGGCCTACGTGCCAAAGCTAAAAGCGCTCTTTCCTACGGATGGAGGAGGCATTCCCTTCGATGAGACGATCGTCACTTCCGGGAACTCGAACTTCACCCTGTATCAGGAGGGGCTTGAGCGGTTAAAAAACCTCGAAGTGGAAAACTACTGCGCCGACCACTACGGATATGTGGTCGGAGAAGAGGCCGGGAAGTTCATCCCATTGACGATCGAGATGGCTAAAAGGAAGAGAGCCGAGATGGAGGAGGCCTATCGGTCCACCCGCGATATCGATGCAGCGGCAAAGAAGTTGATTTCTTCCTTTTATGACGACAACCCCGACTACTTCCTCTCTCCCGACATCTTCCTCGATGTCCATCGCCAGATGGTCCGCCACATCGCCACCGTCATGGAGCAGAAGACTTGACAAAGGTCGAGATATTCTGCTGGCTGGTGGTAAGAAGCGCACCCAGGATAAAGATATCAAAACCGCACTTCGCCTGGCAAAGAATCTATAGGAGGATATTATGGCAAAAACAATCACGACCAAATACGATGTCTCCGAGCATCTTCGTACTTCAGAGGAAATGGCTGCTTATCTTGAAGCTTGCATTGAGGAGGCAAAGAGTGATGCCGCCTTCATTGCTAAAGCACTGGGAGATATTGCCCGGGCAAAAGGCATGTCTCAGGTGGCACGGGATGCCGGCTTATCCCGCGAAAGTCTTTACAAGGCGCTTTCCGGAGAGAGAAATCCGGGCTTCGACACCATTCTCAAAGTAATAGAGGCACTCGGTCTGAGACTACACGCAGAAACAGCCCTTACCGGCAAACTGAGGAAAGAACCCAAAAGATTGCCCAAAAAAGCGCTCCAGCACATCACTTACAGCCACCGCTGACGTAAGCCGTCCTGCATTAGGAAACAAAATTGCGGTCACCCATAGATTGCCCTAACCCCTACCAGCAGGTAGGGTCCCTTTTTCAACATGGTTTATAATTTCATGGTTTATAATTTCATTGATCTTTGATTGTATCTTTGGTAAATTACCCGCACTGATTCTTCCCATCTTATAATCGAATATTTTCGCATTGTTCTCTGCGATTTGAACGATGCAATCATTTCGGTTTGGGGGATGATTTGAATTTCAATGAAAATTTTCAGGTCTAATTGAAAGCCTATTCTCAAAAAGAATGGGCTTTTTGTTTATCGCCCTTATGACTCGCGCCATATGGTAAAAGGGGGAGGGGGAATGAATTAAACAAGGTCCCATGGAGACGTCCCTGTTCTTCCTGGGCTGAAACCTTAAAAAATTAGTGGACAAACCACGCAATTGCGTGGTATAAACACGCAATATGAACCGATTAGCTGAACTACTTTCATCGCGAGCGCGTGCAGAAATATTCCGACTTCTCTTTAGTGGCACTGGAGAAGAGCTGCATGTTCGGGAAATTGAGCGCCGGTCAGGTCTGAACGACAGTACCCTTCGGCAGGAACTACGTAAACTGGTCCGATTGGATATCGTTCAGAGCCGGAGGGATAGCAATCGTGTGTACTACCGTGCAAAAACCGAATGTCCTCTTTATCCTGAGATTCGTAATCTGGTGCTGAAGACATCAGGCCTTTCTGATGTGCTTAAATCTGCGCTCACGGACAAGAGGATCCGTGTGGCCTTTGTATTCGGTTCCATCGCCCGTGGGGAGGAAAAAGCTGGTAGCGATGTGGATTTAATGGTAATCGGCCAACTCGGATTGCGAGACCTTTCTCGATTATTGTCCGGTCTCGAAGAGAAGATAGGGCGCGAGATCAATCCACACGTCTTACGCGAGGAGGAGTTTCAGAAGCGTATTCGAGCGAAAGAGCATTTTGTCTCCAGCGTTATAGAGGCTCCCAAATTTTTCATTATAGGATCTCAGCGTGAGCTTGAAGCAATGGGCAGATAACGGATGGCTGAAGCCCCATCGGACAAGCCGAAAGGAAATCGGTAGTCTTCTAAGGATCGTGGAGCGTGATCTCAATGATGCCCAAGGGGATATTTCTGCAGACTGGCGTTTTGGTATTGCATACAATGCTGCATTGAAGCTCTGTAGGAGTCTACTTTCCGCTGAAGGTTACCGAGTCCCCCGGATGAGAAAAAGAAAGGGAATTTATGGATGATAATACATCAAAAGACCAATCCTTAATCCCTGTTGAGCGCATCGAACGATCCATCCTATTGATTCGCGGCCAGAAAGTAATGTTGAGTACCAATTTAGCAGAGCTTTATCAAGTTGAACCACGGGTGTTGGTTCAGGCGGTGAAGCGCAATATAGCTCGGTTTCCAAAAGATTTTATGTTCCAGTTGACAGAAGAAGAATTTTCTAACTTGAAATCACAAATTGTGATTTCAAGTTGGGGAGGCCTCCGCCGGGCCAGACCCTATGCTTTCACAGAGCAGGGTGTGGCCATGCTCTCCAGTGTTCTTAAAAGCAAACGTGCCATTCAGGTAAACATTGAGATTATGAGGGCATTTGTCAGACTCCAGAGGATGCTTGCCTCTAACAAGGAACTTGCCAGAAGGTTGGATGCCCTCGAGAAGAAATACGATACTCAATTCAAAGTAGTTTTTGATGCTATACGTGAACTAATGAAGCCTCCAGAGACAAAGAAGCGCCCAATTGGATTTCTTGTTGAGGAACCTAAAGTTCCTTATATCACAAGAATGAAGAGGAAAAGTTAGGTGTTACGCCTTGCGCCTTACGATTTACGATTGAGAATGACGCTATGCGCCATGCGCTATGCGAGAAGTTGGTAAGTGGCCCCGGAGAAATTGAAGGGTGGAGGGAAATGAGGTTTTAATTATTTCGGTGGGATGGGATGAAGTTGCATTTGAACCAACGTCCCCATCTTTCCTGAGGATTTCACTTTAGGTGAAGCCTCGGTTTTGCCTAAAAACGCATGTAGCCAACTTCCAAAGGTGCCGCTGCAAGGCTTTGGCGATAAATCGCCCGGCGATGCAGTTGTCTTTTTTACTTTTAGCCGGCCCAGCACCCCCGCCCGGTTTTGATATTGTTTTTTTTTCAACTGGTGGGTTTATTTATGCCTATCGACCGAATTAACGAGTAGCTATTCGCCGTCCCGTTGAATAGCTTAGAGGCTTCCTTATCGTTTTTGATTTGAGAGGATATTTTTCTGGATTTTCGAGATTATCAATTTCCAGGTCAACGTCTAAATCAGGCCAGTACAGATGATAGCCATGAAGCAATTGAACGTTTTGTATGGAATTCAATGTTTGGTCTTTAAAATAAGGATAATCCTTATAGCTCAGAAAGTATTCTTTTTCTTTTACAAAAATCCAAATACCAAAAGGCGTTATATTTTCAACGCTTATTGAAATGCCTTTGCCATGTTTTAATGATTTCATTTTTATGCTCCTCAACAATTTTTTGAATCTCGTTCAACTTTCTTGGATTTAATCCATGAGATATGGCTAATGATATGATGGGTTCCAGCCAAAATTTAGCCTCTCCCTCCTCGCATGTCACATGGATGTGGATTCTATCCTCCTCATTTGAAAGAAAATAAAATCTATACCCTTTCTCTCTGAAAATCGACGGGCTCATACGGCTTTATTTCACCATCAACGTGTTGAGACAAGCCAGAGGTTAAATATCCCTAAACCTTGTAATCACCAGATGTCCCAACCCCTTACTTTGTTTTGGGGGCAATGCTTTTTCAATGGTAACGCGATAGATTTGCTTGTCGTTTGGGATGATGGGAAACCATCGCCTAATTTTCTTTGAACCACCTGCCCGCCCCTGTAAAGCGTCCATAATATCTTTTAGTCTATTGTCCACGTCATGAAAAGAAAGCGCTGTACCGTCCATGTAGAGCTTTACTTTGAGTTCAAGATGGTCTGATGGGTGATAAGTTATTCCGGAACTGTTTGCAGTAGAGGATATAACGGTATGTAATGTCTGCCGCCAAGCATTTCTCGGAGGCTGATATTGTGGTATCCGGACAGACAATTTAAACTTTCGTTTTGCCATTTTTTATATCTAACTTTTTTTAAGTCTATTCTATTTATAGGCAAATTATATAAGGCAGAGGTGGGTTTGTCAAAACATATTAATCGCATTTTCGTTGCAAAATGGTTGTTAATTCGATAGAATTTCCTGAATTACGCTATTTGTTTCGGCCTGCCTTTGTGGGGCAGAGATTTCGATATTCGCCTGCCTGCCGCAGGCAGGGATTTCGAATTTTTTCAACACCAAAAGCCTATTTGGTTCTGGCTACCCCAGGTTAGGAGAGAAGGATGGAATATGACAAAAGAGATCAAACTTCCAAAACCGAGGGTGAAAGGGCCTCTCTCTATTGAAGAGACCCTCCATCAAAGGAGATCGGTCAGGGATTATAAGAAGGGCTCATTGAATCTGGAGGAGGTTTCACAGCTTCTCTGGGCAGGCACAGGTAAAAATCTCCATAGGAGAACAGCTCCTTCTGCCGGAGCCACTTATCCCTTGGAGATCTATCTGATCGTGGGAGAAGTGGAGGGGCTGGAGCCCGGAGTCTATCATTATTCCATATCAAAACATCATTTAGAAAGGGTCACAGATGGAGATGTCCGAAGAGGTTTGTCTCGGGCGGCCCTGGAGCAGGGGATGATCGAACGGGCCCCTATCAGTGTAATCATTACAGCCGATTATCATAGGACTACCGACCATTATGGTCAGAGGGGCATTCGTTATGTCCATATGGAGGTAGGCCATGTGGGACAGAATATCTCCCTTCAGGCTGTAGCCTTAAATATGGGTACAGTCATAATCGGAGCTTTTGATGATAAACAGGTCAAAGAGATTCTAAGAATTGAAGAAGAACCTCTTTACATCATCCCGGTGGGTAAGATTTGAAAGAGGGGGCTATAAAGCAGCCATCGGTTTAGAGTTTGAATGTTCCCGAACACGTTTACCCCGTTAGAAATTTCAGCGGTCCATTATTTCTAACGGGGTAAACTCTACCCCCCTGTTTCAACAAGCAGAGAGTTTGTTTGATTCGTTGTTCGTATGGTATGATGGAATCCGGAGGAGGGAGTATGCCGGATTATTCGATTCTTGATCAACCACCCATATTGATGTTTATCTTCTATCCTCGAAGAGATTTCACCCCCTGCCCGGCCAATGCTTTCGATTTCTTGATACCCGTGGGCCATTCTGTTTCGATTTCGTGCCGGTTTTACATCGGCAACCCACAGTGGCCATCGATTCTCTTCTTCCATGGAAACGGGGAAGTGGTGAGTGATTACGACGAGACAGCCCCTCTCTATCACCAGAGAAAGGCGAACCTGATCGTTGCCGATTACCGTGGATATGGGGCAAGCAGCGGCATCCCAACCTTAACGGACCTCATACAGGACGCTCATAAGATTCTTCAGGCCGTAAGAGAAGAGCTTTTGAAGAGGAATGGTAATAAAGGCCTGTGGGTCATGGGAAGATCACTGGGAAGCATCTCCGCAATCGAGCTTGCCTCTCGATACCAGGACGTTCTTCGGGGCCTCATCATTGAGAGCGGTTTTTCCAGCGTGGTCAGGATCATCCGGCATTTCGGGATACCGGTCCATGGCACACCACTGGAAGGGATCGACCGGGAATGCGTTCAGATGATCGAGAAGATTCATATCCCTGCGCTCATCATCCACGGCAAAAACGATACGCTTGTCCCCCTTAAAGAAGCCGAAGACCTGTATCACCATCTGGGAACAGAGAGGAAAGAGCTTCTCATCATTCCAGAGGCAACGCATAACGACATCCTATATGTTGGGTTTAAGAAATATTTTGAAGCCATCGGCCGGTTTATAGAGGGTGCGGGACACTGACATAACGGTGGATTGAAACAATATGGACACCCGCAAACCATGAAAATACTCCGGGTGTTTGGGTTACGGTTACATGTAAAGGATTACTAAGGAGTCCATAATTGAGAAGACATAATCTTCTGAAAATCTCCCCCCGCCCCTCTTTTCCAAAGAGGGGTAATTTCTCGGTAACGTTCAAAAGGTGAGGCATTTCAATAAACCACTCAAAGCAACTCCGGTCCCAAGCAAATTCCTCTCCCCCTTCGATGGGGGAGGGTGAGGGTGGGGGTGAGAATGTTACAAACTTTATTAATAATTTCAGCCACTTCCCCCCTCCCCTTAATCCCCTCCCACGAGGAGAGGGGAGATTTTGGAGGTTTTCTAAAGGGACCGTTTAGTTTGCTCGGCTGTCAAAACATTTATGCCTCACCTTTTGAACGATACT
>JAGXTA010000191.1 GCA_018333535.1 Deltaproteobacteria bacterium
TCGATCAATGCAAGATGGGCTTCACGAAAAAGGGTCTTCCTAACCAGCCCTTTTTGAGGGGGTCCAAAGGCCCCCAAAATTGGCAAAACAGTTAGTAGCCGGTTTGTAAGTATATGAATTACAAAGGTTTTTACTTGGTTAGGAAATGGCCATATCATGTATTAAATTACCTCAATAATATCAACATGTTAGAATTTCGTGAAGCCCTCTTTGGGAAAGGGAGGTTAGGAGGGATTTTACAAATCAATGCCGTTACTATTTTGAGGCTGTTAATAACACAGGCGAATAAGCGGGATCTGTTCAATAGAGGTCCCGAAAGAAAAGCAGGAGGATTCAAAGCGAGATGGCAAACGAATCACAGAAAATCATTTATTCCATGATCGGCGTCAGCAAGTACCACGATAAAAAACCAATCCTGAAAGACATCTCACTCTCTTATTTTTATGGAGCCAAGATCGGCGTCATCGGCCTGAATGGCTCCGGGAAGAGTTCTTTGCTTCGCATCATCGCCGGCGAAGATAAAGAGTTCAATGGGCAGACCATCCTTACCCCGGGCAACACCATCGGTTTTCTCGAACAGGAACCGAAGCTCGATGATAGCAAGACCGTGCGGGAGGTTGTAGAGGAAGGGGTTCAGGAGACGGTTGAACTTCTGAATGAGTTCAACCGGATCAGCGAACGTTTTTCAGAGCCCCTGTCGGAAGAGGAGATGAATCGCCTGATCGAGCGGCAGGGCGAGGTGCAGGAGAAACTCGACGTCCTCGATGCCTGGGATCTCGATTCGCGTCTTGAAATGGCCATGGATGCCCTCCGTTGTCCTACAGGAGAGACATCGGTGAAAATCCTTTCGGGTGGAGAGAGAAGGCGCGTGGCGCTTTGCCGGCTTCTGCTTCGAAAACCGAATATTTTACTCCTTGATGAGCCGACCAACCATCTCGATGCTGAGACCGTGGCCTGGCTTGAACAGCATCTGAAGCGGTATTCCGGAACAGTCATCGCCGTCACCCATGACCGCTACTTTCTTGACAATGTGGCCGGATGGATTCTGGAACTTGACCGGGGAGAAGGCATTCCATGGAAAGGGAATTATTCTTCATGGCTTGAACAGAAGGAGAACCGTCTGAGGGTTGAGGAGAAGACAGAGAGCGAGCGTCAAAAAACGCTTCAACGGGAACTCGATTGGATCCGGATGTCGCCAAAAGGAAGACATGCGAAACCGAAAGCCCGGATCGCCTCTTACGAAGCCCTCCTCGGACAGGAGGGTGAAAAGATAGCCAAGGACCTTGAGATCTATATTCCTCCGGGGCCACGGCTCGGAGATGTCGTGATCGAAAGCCATAATATCACCAAGTCGTATGGAGATCGAGTTCTGATGGAGAATCTCTCCTTTTTCCTTCCTCCGGGCGGGATCGTCGGAATCATCGGCCCCAACGGCGCAGGCAAGACCACGCTCTTCCGATTGATCACAGAACAGGAAAAACCTGATTCAGGGGTAATCCGGATAGGAGAGACGGTAAAAATGGCCTATGTCGATCAGAGCCGCGATGTCCTGAATCCTGACAAAACTATCTGGGAAGTAATATCAGAGGAAAAGGATACGATTCAGCTTGGCAGCCGGCAGATCAATTCACGGGCCTATGTGGCCCGTTTCAATATCTCAGGCGCCGATCAACAGAAAAAGGTTGGAATCCTTTCAGGGGGAGAGCGAAACCGCGTCCACCTGGCACGGATGCTCAAAGAGGGAGCCAATCTCCTTCTTCTCGATGAGCCGACGAACGACCTGGATGTAGACACCCTTCGAGCGCTTGAGCAGGCTCTCGAGAATTTTGCAGGCTCGGTGGTGGTCATCAGCCACGACCGCTGGTTCCTCGACCGGATCGCAACCCATATTCTGGCGTTTGAGGGCGAGAGCGCCATTGTCTGGTTTGAAGGCAACTACTCCGAGTACGAGGCGGATCGAAGGCGTCGCCTCGGAGCTGCGGCGGACCAACCCCACCGGATCAAATACCGGCACCTGACAAGAACTTAAAAACCTTATCCATACACCACTTTGACTATAATACTACATACCCAGAGGGCACCCTTGAACCATGAAAATAACCAATAGTCCTCCTCCCCCTTGAGAGACTGTGTCGTAATTCCGTTCATGGTTCGAGAACCTCACCACGAACGGACTACGGTATGTTAAGAATCAATGACTTAGCCGTTCGTCCTGAGCGTGTCGAAGGGCGAATGGCTAATTATGACACAGTCTCTGACGGGGGAGGATTGAGGTGGGAGTGCAGACGTACTTCCCCCTCACCCCCACCCTCTCCCCCGGCGGGAGAGGGTGAAAAGTGCTATCTTCAAGCTAAGGTTGTTTTAAAACCATGTCCCCTCTTTCCTATTTCCCTTTTTTGAGATTATCTATCGCGGTCAAACGAACCATTTCATGGAGATCACATTGACGCCGGAGGTTTTCAGTTCCTCCCGGATCTTTTTGACCATCTGAACTGCGGCGGGATTATCTCCGTGGACACAGAGCGTGTCCGCCCAAAGATCGATCTCCGTTCCGTCGATGGCGATCACTTTTCCCTCAATGGCCATCTTCAACGCCCTTTGGGCAACGAGCTCATGGTCGTCAATGACCGCCCCTTTCTCTCTGCGGGGAACGAGGGAGCCGTCTTTCCGATAGGCCCTATCCGGAAAAGCCTCAAAGGCAATACGAATGCCGTAGTGTTTCCCCATATCGAGAAGAGACTCATTGTTCGAAGAGGCGAGAGCGACCAGAATGATATCCTTATCCACTCTGGAGACGGCCTCTGCCATGGCCTCCCAGATTTTGGAATTGGCCACGGCCATATTATAGAGCGCTCCATGGGCTTTCATATGCTGAAGCTTGAGCCCTTGAGAGACGGCAAAGGCCTGGAGGGCTCCTGTCTGGTAGATGACATAGTCCTGGATCTCTTCGAGGGTGGCGTCCATATTCCTTCTTCCGAACCCGATCAGATCCGGAAAGCCAGGATGGGCGCCGACCTCAACGCCATATTGTTTCGCCAGGGAGACGGTTTTTCGCATCACGGCCGGATCTCCTGCGTGAAACCCGCAGGCGATGTTTGCAGAGGTGAGATGAGGGATGACCTCCTCATCCAGTCCAAGTTTGTAGGCGCCGAAACTCTCTCCCACGTCGGAGTTCAGGTCAATCTGTATCTTACTGCTCATTTCGCCTCCTCCAGCACCATCTCAATGGCACCCTTCGGGCAGACGGATGCGCAGATGCCGCAGCCCTTACAGAAATCGAGATCGATCAAGACCTCTCCGGTCTTCTCGTCCCGGGTAATGCAGAGATCCGGGCAGAGGAGACCGCAGATCTCACAGTATTGACACTCCCTCAGACCCAGACAGCGCTCCGCCTCTTTGATGGCCTCTTCCCTCAGAAGGCCATATTCAACAGGAGAGAAGCTTTTCCTTCTCGCTTTGACCGAAAGGGTCTTTCGCTTTATTTTTTGAACGGTTTCTTTTTTACATTCTTTGGTCATATCAACTTTCGAAATCCGAAATACGAATATCGTCATGTCAGAAGCAGATCCGCCTTTGGCGGAAAATCCGAAACAAATCCAAATGTTCAAAATTCAAATGTCTTAAACTTTCTTCGTTTTGAGCATTTGGAATTCGGTCATTTAAAATTGTTTCGAATTTCGAATTTCGTGCTTCGAATTTAAATCTTTATGTGAGATACTCCGCAATAGCCTTGGCGCCTCTTTTCCCTGCGGCGATGGCGTCAATGGCCCAGCCTGGCCCGGTGACCATATCTCCACCTGCAAAAATACCTTTCAGATTCGTCTTGCCTGTCTCCGGATCGACATGAATCGTTCCATCCGGATTCTTCTCCAGCCCCTTTAAATGGTTTTGATCCACTCTCTGGCCAATGGCTGAGATGATCATCTCCGCATTGACTTTGAAATTGGAGCCTTGAATCGGGATAGGTTTTTTTCTGCCCTTTTCATCGGGTTCACCCAGACGCATCCGGATGCACTCCATCCCGACCGCTTTTCCGCTCCTCCCGATCATCCTGACCGGAGCGGTGAGAAGATGGATATTGACTCCTTCTCGAATGGCCTCCTCCACTTCTTCAGGAATGGCCGGCATCTCTTTTCTCGATCGCCGGTAATAGAGATCAACCTTCTTCGAACCGAGGCGAAGGGTTGATCGGGCCACATCAATCGCCACATTTCCGCCGCCAATGATTGCCATTTTTTTCCCCAACTCTACTTTCCTCCCGAGATTGATGTCCCTTAGAAACTCGACACCCGGAAAGATTCCGTGGAGAGACTCGCCGGGAACATCCAATTTTGAACTCCGGTGGGCTCCCATCGAAAGAAAGATGGCATCGAACCCGGATTTTTTAAGAGTTCTGCCGTTCCCATCGAAACGGAAGGGATGATTGATCTCCATCTCAACACCCAACTCTCTGATCCCGTCGATCTCCATCTTGATAATCTCTCTGGGCAGTCGAAATTCAGGTATTCCGACGGTGAGCATTCCCCCAAGAACGGGAAGAGCCTCAAAGATTGTCACCCTGAAACCCAAAAGGCTCAGGTCATTGGCGCAGGCTAGGCCGGCAGGCCCGGAGCCGACCACGAGGATTTTTTCCCGCCTCTTCCTTAACCCTTTCCTGGGCCTCTCTCTTTTTCGGTCATGCTCTGCGATAAACCGTTTCAGCAACCGGATGGGAACGGGGTGATCCACCTCTTCTCTCAAACAGGCCTCTTCACAGGGATGGTGACAGATGAATCCGCAGACCGCAGGCAGAGGGTTGACCTCTCGGATCAACTCGAGGGCCTCTTTAAACTTCCCTTTGGCAATGAGGGCCACATAGCCCCTTGCGTCCTGATGGATCGGGCAGGCCTCCTGACAGGGAGGGAGCGGAACACCCCCCTTCCGGGCAACTTCACGCATCTTTCCCTGATAAAGACCTCCCCTGAGACTCTCTTCTTCCTTCCGATATTCCGGGATCAATTCGGCAGGGCATCCCCTGATACAGACATCGCAACTATGACATCTCGTGGATTGGATGAGCGGGCGATGGGTTCTTCCTTCAACCATTGAACTCCCTCCCCAGCTCCATTCCGGCTTGAAGGGCCTTCAGGTTGAGCGACCGGAAACGTTCGCTGACATGCATAGAGATGGCCTTGCGTATCGCTCCAGCCGAGACAATTCGGGTTGCCTCAATCAGGGCTCCCAGGAAGACGATGTTGGACACCTGCTTGTTCTTTAATCTCTTGACGGAGACTTCGTTTGCAGGGATACCGAGGTGCTTCACTTTTAGATTGTCCTTCGGCGTCACAAAGCCCTGATCATAAAGAATGAGGCCCGACTCCGTTCTCACGTCTGTACAATAGTTATCGTAAGCTCCCCGTGACATGGCTATGAGAATGTCGGCAATCGTCAGATGGGGAAAATCGACCGGGCCATCAGAAAAGACGATCTCCGATTTACAGCCCGAACCCCTTGCCTGAGCCCCATAAGAATTGGAACCGGAGATATATTTTCCATCGAATACCCCTGCCTGGCCCAGAAGAAGGCCTGCGAGGACCACGCCCTGACCGCCGAAACCGCTCAGACGCACCTGTTTGATCTCGGTCATGATAAAAATTCTCCCGTGATGATCTTTTCAGCCTTTTCCTCTTCGGTCAGCCCCTCCGCCTCCTGCTCGAGGATGCAACGCTGGATCAGATCCTTCATCATCTCGTCCGGCCGGTCGAGGCGATTTCGCCTTCCGAATTGTGTGGGGCAGGGAGAGAGAACTTCGATGAAGGAAAATCCGACATGAAGGATTGCTTTCTTGATGGAGTCGATGAGCGAAACAGGCTGGGTGACGGAGAAGCGCGCCACATAGGTGGCGCCTGCTCCCTCCACAAGTTTGCACAGGTCAAATGGGCGAAAAGGATTCCCCTCCCCTGTGGTGGAGGTCTTTGAACCTCTGGGAGTGGTCGATGCCACTTGTCCTCCGGTCATGCCATAGATCATATTATTGGCACAAATGACCTTCAGGTCGATATTTCTCCTTGCCGCATGGATGAGGTGGTTTCCGCCGATGGAGGAGAGGTCTCCATCGCCGCTCACCACCATCACACAGAGGTCAGGATTGTAGAGTTTGGCGCCTGTGGCAAAAGCCAGAGCCCTTCCGTGAAGAGTGTGGAGAGTGTCTCCGTTGTAGTGGGGGCTCGGTATCCATGCGGCACAGCCGATTCCCGAAACGAAGAGCATCTTCTTCATATCCATCTTCAGATCATCGATGGCCCTCAGAATGAGACCCATCAGAATGCCGTGGCCGCATCCGGGGCAGAAGGGCGTGGCTTTTACTCCCGGACGGATATATTTCTCGAGTGCCCTAACCATT
Organism: Deltaproteobacteria bacterium; assembly: GCA_018333535.1. GTDB lineage: Bacteria > Desulfobacterota > BSN033 > BSN033 > UBA1163 > RBG-16-49-23. The sequence continues at coordinate 6,383 of JAGXTA010000191.1, forward strand.
ATTAAACCTTTTCCTATGCAGATGCCATGCAGTTATCAGTGCCCTGCCGTAAATGGAAATGGGGTGATAGGGGGATGAGGAGATGGGGTGAAATCCAATTTTTTAAACTCCCTATCTCCCCATTTCCCCAACTCCCTATATCTTCTTTAATGTTTCTATAAGAAGTTCCGGTCCGATTACCTCTCCATTGGTCTGGCTGAGGGAGATCACATCGCAGACCACACACCTTTTTACTTCCCCTGCCACCTGTCCAAGATTCATCTCCGGGACCATAATCCTCTTCACCTTTTTCCCCACCTCTGCCACTCTCTCGTCCGAAAAGGGCCAGAGAGTCTTCAACCTCAACATCCCGATCTTTTGTCCTTCTTTTCTCAACCGCTTGACGGCATAGAGGCTGGTGCGGGCTGTAAACCCATAGGCAATGAGAGCGACCTCCGCATCCTCCAGGAGATAGTCCTCCGTTTCGATGATCGATCTCTTATGGTTCAAAATCTTTTGATTGATCCTTCCGACGAGTCTGGCGTGAACCTCGGGATCATCGGTTTTCCGAAAGCCGTAGGCATCGTGAGTGGACCCGGTCACCGAGAGGCGTTCTCCCTCTCCGAAGGCGGCCATGGGAGGCACGCCATCTTCTCCCTCGATATCAAAAGGAGCGCCGCCCTTCTTTTTCTTTCTGTCCCAGACCTCCACCCTGGGAGCCACCCGGATCGTCTCCCTGAGATGGCCGACGGCTTCATCCGCCATCACCATTGCTGGAACGCGGTATTGTTCGCTGAGGTTGAAAGCCCGAAGCGTAAGGTCATACATCTCCTGAGAAGACCAAGGGGAGAGGGCGATCACCTGATAATCCCCATGAGAACCCCATTTGGCCTGCATGATATCCCCGCTTCCGACCTTGGTGGCCTGTCCGGTGCAGGGCCCTGCCCTCTGAACATCGACGATGACACAGGGGGTCTCGGTAAAAGCGGCATATCCGATCGACTCCTGCATCAGGCTGAATCCGGGGCCGGAGGTGGCGGTCATCGCCTTGGCCCCTGCCCAGGAGGCCCCGATCGTAGCGGAGATGGAAGCAATTTCGTCCTCCATCTGAATGAAAACCCCTCCGACCTCCTTCAGACGGACGGCTATGCGCTCCATCAGTTCACTCGACGGAGTGATCGGGTAACCCGCATAGAATCGGCATCCCGCAGCGATCGCCCCTTCTGCGGCGGCTTCATTGCCGGAAAAGTAATACGTCCCTTTTGGAAAAGGGGATTTGACCCATCTGAATGGCATGTTTTATCCTTAAAACGGTTCCAAATACTGGTCCCTCGATCACACAACGTTTACACGAGATTACATTTATTTTCAACACATTTCTAATCGTTGTAATCGTTTCATAATCCCTGCCTCCCGGCAGACAGGGATGTAATCAGCGATTTCTGTGCTTTTTGAGAAATCTCAAAAGAAAATTCTTGACAAATATTAAATTAAAAGGGATAAATAAATCAATAGACGGACGGAGGAGGTGATTGGACTATGGCATGCGGAATGAAACATCCCAAACCCAAGAAGACAGTTAAGAAACCGACGCCGAAGAAGAAATAATTTGAGATTTCTGAAAAAGAATGGAAATCGCTGATTACACCGAATAGGGATCGATTACACAGATTAGACATGCAGAGAGCGAAAATAGTTTTTTAGAGCTCTCCATTTTTTTCTTGACAATAGAGGAGAATTCTGTTATTCGATTGGCCTATATTTATTCCGGGCTTAAGGAGTCTTTAGGGAAAGAACACTGAATGAAAGGAGGTGAAAGTAATGAGGAGAATGGTGTGTATCTTTTTGGCATTGGCGATGTTGGCAATCTTTTCTTTCGGTTGCGGGACCGCAGGAGACGTAAAGATTAAATGTCCGAAATGCGGCGCCGTATTCACAGTGGATGAGGGCTTAGCCGAAATCCAGAAGAAAGGCTTCTAATCTCTTCAGAAGAAGCTCAATTATTCCTCTAGAGGAAAGAGAAATAGTTTTAAAGGGAAGGGAAAAACTCTCTTCCCTTTTTTTTCAAAAAGTAGGACCCCAATTGAGTGAAAAATTATTGCTTGATTGAGCTGCAAACATGATAGCGAGACTATTTAAAGGTTTGTTAAACCCTATATTAAAATCCCCCTTATTCCCCCTTTTCCAAAGGGGGATAATAATAAGTCCTCCCCTTTGGCAAAGGGGAGTTAGAGGGGATTTTGTCAAAATATTTTCACTCGATTGGAGTAGGACAACCCTTTCCGCCTGAGGCGGATCAGCCTCTGGCTGACAGGGTTGCTTTAGGCAAGGCTCCTGCGGCAGGGCCGTGCCCTATGCGTTTTCTCCCCCCTTTGATTTCAGAAAGAGAATTCTACGGATGGGTTTTCCCTGTTGAGGATGGCAGAAAAGAGGGTTCCCCCTAAAAACTTCGGGACCCCTTCGGAGAGGTCACGCACGATTTCGCCGGCCAGCCCACTTCCCACCTCGCCTAACACATCGATCGGGATGAAGATATTTCTTGTCTTTTCATCCGCCTTATCTTTTTCACATTGACGCCAGACCCAATTCCGGGTCAGCACCTCCTGGTCATCCCGATAGACCAGCTCCCCTTTCGGAACCGCCACCCTCTCCCCGCCCCCCATGGGCGTGAAAGGTTCCCATCCCTCGGCGAATCGGAGATAGATATTCCCTTGAAGCGTATCCAGATCGTGACCTCCCATGGGGACGAGATATCTCAGAGAGATGCTGTTATAGAGATCGACCAGGGGATTGATCTTCGGGAAAGGGTCTCCTTTAAGGATTCTCCTTGCCATCGATTCGACAGAACTTGGGAACTTGCTTCCTGAAATCCCGAGTCGGGTGAAGGCGGTTCTCCAGGGTTTGATCCTCGGATGATCCTGGGCCTTATCCCCGACGAAGTTTTTCTTCAATGCCTCGATGGCCTCTTGGAGGCGTTGGTCAATTTCGCTGGAAGAATGAGTGTTGTCCAGGCCCGTTGCCACGACCATTCCGATCGTGAGATCAGGCAGAAGATCGAAGAGTTCTTTTTGTATGGAAAAATACATCCCTTTCCTCCTTTTTGTCTCAACTAACATCCCTTCCCTGAAAAGTCAACTTAGAGCCCTGTCCCGTTACATCTTGACGAAAAAGACCACTTCCTTTATAGTGACCACCGATGGAGATAAAACCGACGATCTTAGTTGTGGACGATGAATTAGGAGCCAGACAGTCCCTCGAGGTGATCCTTGAAGATGACTACCGCGTTCTAAGTGCGGAAAGCGGTCGGGAAGCCCTGGAGGTTCTTCAGAGAGAGCTCGTCGATCTCGTCCTTTTAGATGTGAACATGCCCGAGATGGATGGGCTGGAGGTCCTTCGCAGGATCAGAGAGCAGGACGAAGCGTTGGATGTCATCATGGTCTCTGCACTCAATCTGGCCCGAAAGGCAGTGGATGCCATCCGATTAGGCGCTTACGATTATATCACCAAGCCTTATGAACCTGAGGACATCCTCTCGACCGTCCATCGGGCGATCAGCAAACAAAAGCTCCACAGAGAATTGGATTTTCTCCGGAGGGAGGTTGAAACGGTTCGGGGATTCGACCAGATCATCAGCCAGAATAAGGCGATGCTCGAAATCTTTGAACTCGTAAAAAAGGTGGGTTACGCCTCCACCAACATTTTAATCATCGGCGAGAGCGGGACGGGTAAGGAACTGATTGCCCGTGCCATCCATCGCCAGGGGAGTAGAAAGAACGGACCTTTTGTGGCCGTCAACTGTGCAGCCATTCCCCCTGAACTGATGGAAAGCGAGATGTTCGGCCACGAAAAGGGGGCCTTTACAGGCGCTCATACACGAACCATCGGAAAATTTGAATATGCCAATGGGGGAACCCTCTTTCTCGACGAAATCTCAGCGTTAAGATCTGATCTCCAGGCGAAACTTCTTCGGGTCCTTCAGGAGAGGGAGATCGAACGGATCGGATCGAACAAACCCATCAAGGTCGATATCCGGGTCATCTCCGCCACCAATACCAACCTTGAGGATAGCGTTTTAAGCGGAAAATTCCGTCAGGATCTTTTCTTCCGGCTCAATGTGGTCCCCATCTCAATCCCTCCCCTTCGGGAGAGGAGGGAAGACATTCCCCTTCTTGCAAAACACTTTCTCAACAAATTCAACCTTTCCTTTAATAAGAGGATTTCCGGATTCTCCGATAAGGCAATGGGTGTTCTCCTCCGGTACCACTGGCCTGGAAACATCCGGGAATTAGAAAATCTCATCGAAAGGATCATCGTTCTGTCCAAAGGTAACGACCCGATCGAACTGGAGGACATCCCCCTTGAGATCTTAATGTCATCAGGCAAAACCACAAAAGATGACAAGCTCTCAAAGGCAGGGCTGATCAAGACGAGAGAAGAGTTTGAAAAAAGACTGATTCTCAATGTCCTTGAGGCTACCCGATGGAACCAGACAGAGGCCGCTAAAATTTTGAAAATCAGCCGGATCTACCTCATCCAAAAAGCAAAACAGTTTGGCATTCTGATGAAAAAGATGGACTGATGCCCGATAGGACTGTAATGTTTTCTTTGGAATGTAAACAATCGTTAACAGTTTAAACTACTTTAATTAAATCAGAAGGTTTCATCTTCGAACCCATCCCTTTTCCATCTCGCTGTTAACAGTTGTTGACAGTTAAGTTGAAAGGCATCTTTTTCTCCCTTAAAACCTCCCTTCTAAAAATCTCTTTGAGAACAGACACTTAATTGTCCACCGCGAAAAGGAGGTTTCTCTTTTTGTTCTGGCATTCGGATTGCTCTTATCATCTGTATTAACTCGTTTCATTCCTCTCAACCTAAAACCATCAAAAAAGGAGGTGATATCATGAAGAAGATCGCAATCGAGTTGGTCATCGTTGCATTGTCAGTGATGGCCTATGTGCTGCCGGTTTTGGCCGAAGGTGGTGGATATTGATTTTTACCCCCATTTTTTAAATTCACAAAAAAGAAAGCATAACTATTCTTAGTTATGCTTTCTTTTTAAATAACCTTTGACATCCTTCCTATTTCTCCCTATATATATTTAAAACCCCTCTCTAAAATTTAGGACACTCTTACCAATGAAATTTAAAGTTTTAATATTAGTTTTAGTCCTCTTATTTTCCTTTACCCTGCTCTTTGACCGGAATGGTTTTTCTACGGAAAAGAGCCCCGAGGTTCCGAGATCAGGAGGAACTTACCACAGACCTCTCGAATTTAACCCTAAAACCCTTGACCCACCCCTTGCCATCGATATGTATGCCGTTACTATAATTCAACAGATTTTTGATGGATTAGTTCAATTTGATAAAGATCTTAATGTCATCCCGGCAGTTGCAAAATCATGGAAAATCTCTCCTGATGGGTTAACTTACAATTTTAATTTAAAAGAGGGGGTTAAATTTCATAATGGGAGAGAAGTGACTGCTGACGACTTTATTTACTCATTCACCCGCATCATCGATCCCAAAACGAAATCACCTGCTGCCCCTTTCTTAGAAAAAGTGATTGGCTTTAAAGAATTTCATGAAGGGAAAATATCCACTGTAAAAGGACTCAGAGCAATTGATAAATATACATTTGAAATTAAACTTACTGAGCCTTATTCTCCATTTTTATCCATTTTAGGGATGAACAAGTTTAAGGTATTACCGAGAGAAGAGGTTGAAAAATCAGGAACGGATTTTGGGAAATCGCCGATGGGGACAGGTCCCTTTAAATTCGTTTCAATGAAGGAAAGAGAAGAAATAGTCCTTGAAGCAAATCCTGACTATTTTGAAGGGAAACCTTTTCTAGACAAGATTATTTTTAAAATCTTCCATGGTGCCCCAAGGGAAGAAATTTTTCTTCGTTTTAAAGAAGGAGATTTGGAAGATTCGTTCATTCCCTTTAAAGACGTTGAAGAAATTATCAAGTCAAAACAATATATCTTTTTTCAAAAACCTATCTTGTCCCTTCGCTTCTATGGCTTGAACACCCAAACAAAACCTTTAAATTTAAAAAAAGTGAGAAAGGCTATTAATCTTGCTATTCCGAAGGAGGAAATTGGTAAAGATATTTTGAAGGGCATGGCTCATCTTACGGACAGTATTATCCCCCTGGGAATGCCAGGCTATAAACCAGGCAAAGTAAGTTTGAAATACAACCCACAAAAGGCAAAAAGGCTGCTCAAGGAGGCAGGTTATCCAGAGGGGAGAGGGATACAACCCATTCCATTCTGGTCAGCCGCTAAATCTGAATTGGCTGTGAAAGAGCTCGAAATGGTGAAAAATGCTCTTTCTCGGGTGGGTATCTCAATGGACATCCAATATGAAACCAACTGGCCAAAATTTCAAGAACTACTTTCATCAAAAAAGGCTCCAATATTCATGTATGCCTGGTATGCTGATTTTCCGGATCCTGATAATTTTCTTTGGACCCTCTTTCATTCAAAATCGAAATATAATTACACAAACTACCATAATCCGGAGGTAGATCGTCTTCTCGATAGGGCAAGGGCAGAACGGGATTACCTCAAGCGGATGGCAATGTATCGGAAGATTGAGGAGATCATTCTGGACGACGCACCGATCGTTCCCATGGTGAACCATCTATTCCAGATGGTCTATCAGCCTTATGTCAGGGGCGTTGAGGTGAGCGCCCTCGGCGGCCCTTATATCCCGATGAAGAAGATATGGTTGAAGAAATAATCCTTGGTTTGTAAATATTTAGCGGGTTGAAATAAAATTTTTAAAATCCCTCCCCACCTCCCTTTGCCAAAGGGAGGAAAAACATTTCCCCCTTTTGACAAAGGGGGATGGAGGGGGATTAGATACCCTTTTTCAAAAAGCTAAAGTGTTACCTTTTTTTAATCTTCCCATTCAGATGGAGTCAAAAAGATATCCCAAATCCATTCGTCTCCAGACAAGGCTCATCCTCTACTCCACTCTCCTCATTCTCCTTCTCATGGCCCTCGTCATTATCATCGTGGAAAAGCGGCAGACCGAAACGATTCAGGAGGAGGCCCAAAAACGGGGTGTCACCATGGCCAGGCATTTAGCGGCGGTGAGCACGAACGCTCTTCTTACTTATAACTATGTTGTCCTCAAGCAGAATGCGGAGAGGGTTGTCCTTGAAGAAGACGTCCTCTATGTCATCATCCACGATAAAGAAGACAAAGTGGCCGCCTACACTCAGCATGATGAGAAACAGGGGATGATCCTCACGGACGAAGTGAGTCAGAAAGCGACCAGAGCCAGAGCCCCATTGATTCAACCGATTCTCTATGGAGAAAAAGAAGTCAGGGTCCTGGATATCTCCATCCCGGTTTACATCAAAGAGTCTCAGGAGAAATGGGGGACCATCCGGATTGGTCTCTCGTTAGAAGGGATGTCCAGTCAGATTTTAAAGACACGCCTCAACCTCCTCGTTCTGGGTATTTTCGCCATTGTCCTTGGTATCCTTGGATCGGTTTTCTTCGCCAGGCGAATCACCCAACCCATTTCCAATCTTGTGGGAACGACCATCGCCGCTGCAAAAGGAGATCTCGAGCAGGTCATAGACATTCATACCGGAGATGAAATCGAAGAACTGGGGAAAAACTTCAACCATATGATACAGCAGATCCGTCTCCATCAAACCGAACTGGAGAACCAGCTTCGTGAGATTACATACTTGAAGGCCTATACCGATAATGTGCTATCCTCGATGACCAACGGGCTGATTACCATCGATCTTGAAGAAAAGATCGTTACTCTCAATGAAATGGCTGAGCGCATCCTGGGAAAGAGAAGCGGCGAAATTGTAGGCCTTCCGTTGGAACGAGTTTTGAGTGAAGATCATCCTCTTTATCGAATGATGATCGAGACACTATCCTGTGAAGAAGGAGTATTTCGTTCGGAAATGGAGTTGAGAAAAGATGAGGGAAGCCTCTGGTTGACTGGAAGTGCTTCAGTCCTCACCGATGGAGAGGGAAAGAAAATTGGCGTTTTGGCGGTTTTTCAGGATATTACAGAGATAAAGGCCCTCGAAGAGAAACTCCGACAGGCAGACCGGCTGGCCGCCCTCGGGACCCTCTCGGCAGGGTTGGCCCATGAGGTCAAGAACCCTCTCTCCGCAATCAAGACATTTGTCCAGCTCCTTCCGAGAAAGCTTGAAAATCCCTCCTTTATGGAGAAATTTAATACTACGGTTCCAAGAGAAATCGACCGGATCAATCAATTGGTGGAGGATCTGCTGGAATTGACAAGGAGAAGAACGCCCTCCTTCGTTGCCCTGGATGTAAACCATCTCATCCTTCAGGTCATCGATCTTCACATCGAGGAGATGAAGAAAAAACAGATCCATTTTGAAGATCATCTGGACAGAACCCTTCCTTCCATCGGGGGCGACCCAGAGACGCTTTATCGGGCTTTCTCCAATCTGGTCATCAATGCAATCCAGGCCATGCCGAACGGTGGGGTTCTCCGAATCTCATCGGCCATGGAGGGTTCAAAACGCCCCGAATTGAATATCATCTTCAGGGATGCGGGAATCGGAATGGATGCGGAGACGGCGAAAAACATTTTTAATCCTTTCTTCACCACCAAGGACCGTGGCGTTGGCCTCGGAATGGCCCTCACCCATAAGATTATTGAAGACCATCGGGGGGCGATTGAGGTGATGAGTGAAAAAGGATTGGGAACTACCTTTATATTGAGGTTACCTGTAATCGGATTTTAAAACTGTTAACAATCGTTAACAGTTCGGGTGGCCTTCCCTTAGCACCTTCATTTTCTTGCCTGCTTATAACCTACTAAAATTTAAGGCGATTTATTTTTTGAAAGGTTGAAAGCCCTTTGGCATTCTATTTGCTGAATCCCTTTATAGGGAGAATTTGATCTTCTGTAACACTTGATGGGCTCGTAAAAAGTCGAAAAATCCTAACGATCGTCATTCCGGCGAAAGCCGGAATCCAGTAATCTAAGACACTTATGAAAAAACTGGACACCGGTTCCTGCCGCAGGACCGGTGAGACGACTTTTTACGAGACCATCATTGATAAGATGTTTTCAATTGAGGAGGGGGAAATGGAACACCTTTCAAAACGAATTTTAGTGGTGGACGATGATCAGGGGATTTTGGACTCCTTCGAGGTCCTGCTGGGCGACCGCTACGATCTTGTCATGACAGATAACGGTTATGAGGCCCTAAGGATTATCGAAACTAAACCGCCTCGTCTGGTGTTTTTAGATATCAAAATGCCCGGCCTGGACGGAATGGATGTGCTGAAAAGGCTTCGGAAAGATCAGAAGAAAGTGGAGGTTGTCATTATCACAGCCACCCACCGGGAGGAGACAGAGAAGGAGGCGAAATCCCTGGGAGCCATTGATTTTCTGATGAAGCCTCTCAATATCGTTGAGGTGGAGAGGATTGCCTCACAGATCCTCTCTTAACTCAGAAAATAGGAACGAATAGCACGAATGACAGCAAATGACACGAATAGGTTTTATTCGTGAAATTCGTTATTATTTGTGTAATTCGCCAAACCTTTCTAAAAATACGTTCGCAACAATCATTTTCATTTTTCGTGGGTGATGCCCCATCATAAAAGATTGCTGAGGAAGGGGAAGGTTGGGATGAAGCTACAACAAGGCGCAAGAAAAAGGGATCGTTTTGCAAAGAAGAAAGAAGAAGTGGAAGAGGAGAAAGGACTTCTTCCAACTTCTGGAATCGATTACCAAACTTTGTTGGAACAGATTCCGGCAGTCACTTACATCACCGCCCTTGATGAGACGGGAGGCCGACTCTACATCAGTCCCCAGATAGAGACCATGCTGGGTTTTCCATCCTCTGAATGGTCAACCGATCCCCAACTCTGGTTCAGGCAGATCTATCCTGATGACAGAAAGCGTGTTTTAATGGAATTTTACAAGAGCCATGCTAATGGCCAACCGTTTCAATCTGAATATCGCTTGATCGCTCGTGATGGCCATATCGTCTGGGTGCGCGATGAAGGGACAGTGGTGAGGGATGAATCCGGCCATCCCTGTTTCATCCGGGGTTTCATGTTTGATATCTCAGAACTTATACGGACCAAAGAAGCGATTCAGAAGAGCGAGGCGAAATTTCAAACCATTTTTGAAGGGATGGCCGTCGGCATCGCCCTGGTCAATACAGATGGGCGGGTCATGGAGAGCAATCAGGCCCTTCAAAAAATGTTAGGCTACAGGGGAGAGGAACTTTACAACAAAGTTTTGAATGAACTCGCTCACCCGGAGGATGCCACTCAGGATCTGGATCTTCATAAGAAACTGATAGCGGGCGAGAAAGATCATTATCAAATCGAGAAACGTTACATTCGAAAAGACGGAGAGGTCGTCTGGGGTCGCGTGAACGTCTCTCTCGCCCGTGGGTTGGGAGGGGGCCCTTCATACACCATCCACATGGTTGAAGATATCACCGAATGGAAGCAACTGGAAATGCAGTTTCTTCAATCCCAGAAAATGGAGACGGTGGGCCAGCTCGCAGGCGGCATCGCTCATGATTTAAATAACCTCTTCACCATCCTCAGTGGTTATAGCCAGCTCTCCTTGCTTGAAATCAATGAAGATCATCCATTGAGAGGAAATTTACAAGAGATCAAGAGAACGACGGATCGAGCCGCTCAATTAACACATCAACTTCTGGCCATTAGTCGGCGCCAGGTAATGGACATGAAAGTGCTCAACCTGAACCAGCTTCTGAAGGGTCTGGAGAGGATGTTGGACCGGATCATTGGAGAGGATATTGAACTGATCATCCGCCTGGCGGAAAATCTGGGAAGGGTGAAGACCGACCCAGGCCAGATCGAACAGGCCATCCTCAATCTGGTCGTAAATGCGAGGGATGCCATGCCCAATGGAGGAAGGCTCATCATCGAGACCGAAAATGTTGAATTGGATAAGTCTTATGCTCGATCCCATTTCAACGTGACACCGGGTCGGTATATCCTGCTCTCCGTGACCGATACGGGATGCGGGATGTCACCGGAAGTCAAAGAGAAGATCTTTGATCCATTCTTTACGACCAAGATAAAGGGGAGGGGGACAGGATTGGGGCTTTCTATGGTTTATGGTATTGTGAAGCAGAGTGGAGGTTACATCTGGGTCTACAGTGAAATCAATCAAGGGACGACTTTCAAGATCTATTTGCCATGGGTCAATGAAGAAGCAGATGACCTCTCCCGCCAAGAGGAGACAGGCGATTTCCCGCAAGGAGACGAAATCATACTCCTGGTGGAAGATGATGAATCGTTACGGAGCCTGGCAGCCAGGGTTCTGCGTGATCAGGGTTACACGGTATTGGAGGCGGCCAATGGAGATGAAGCAATGAGATTGGCCCGTGAGCCCGCCCATCAGAAGATACACCTCGTGCTCACCGATCTGGTGATGCCACAAATGGGAGGAAAAGAACTGGTTGAACAGTTCAAACTCCTTCATCCCGATACCAGAATCCTCTTTATCTCTGGATACACCGATGGGATCATGATCCATCAGGCCTCCCTCAAACCCGGAACACCTTTTTTGCAGAAGCCCTTCTCACCCATGGAACTTGCGAAAAAGATCCGCGAGGTTTTGGACCAGTAACCTGTTTCTTGGCCTATTCGAAACTCTGTCATCTCTTATCCTTACGGTTGCATAAACGGCCACGGGTAAACCGCTCTTCAAGGCTTCGGACGGCGATTGAGTTGACATGTTAAGGGAATGGGTAGATTTCACCTAAAGTGACCTCCAGCAGGGGTCGGAGACGTATGTGCTGATTGACTTAAAGGTTCGCCCCGAAGCCTTTACGACCGGTTCACCCATGTCCGTATGACTAAATTTTCTGCAATGTTAAGGTTATCTTTCCACAGACCTTGACGGGTTAGCCAAGTTTTTATATAGTGCCATCCATGGGTAGAATCTTTAGCCTTCCGCTTTTTACCCTCATTGTTTTTGCATTATCCTTCTTTACAAATATCAGTATTGCCCAGCCCCTTTTCGAAGTGGAAAGGGAATCCTTTTGCAGGGAGGTTCGGGACCACGAACCCCAACATCCGTTTTCAGATATTGCAGAGGTAAGAAAAGGTGAGGGCCTCTTCCTCTGGATGGAAATCAAAGCCGGAGAGCGGGCTCTGACCATGCTGGAGGGAAAAGGAGAGCTGCCAGTCTATCATGCCTGGGCGTCGGAGATCGGGGTGATCGATTTGATCAATATTGGCATTACGAAACAGAGGTGGCTGGAACAGGCCGATGCGATCAGAAACGAAGTGATTCGTCGGGGTTTCTTCACATGGCGGACACAGAGTTATAAGAGGAACCTGAAAGAGGGGCGCTGGTATGTGTCGGTGCTCGATGCCAATAAGAAGCCCGTTAAAAAATCGGGCTCCGGGACAGAGGTTTTCCGTCCGGAAATTGTGGTTAAATTTTTACCCTAACTGCGTTATCCCCTTTCCCTTGGTAGGGAAGATTGTGTCGCAAGTCCGTTTATGGTTCGGCAAGGCCTGTCCTGAGCGAACCGTTCGTCCCTTCGAGAACCTCATGGCGAACGGTGAGTCGAGGGCTCACCACGAACGGACCACGGCACATCAAAAAAATTGTTTAGCCGTTCGTCCTGAGCGTATCGAAGGATGAACGGCTAATTGGGACACAATCTCGCGGCCAGGGGTGAGAGTGAATGAATATATGTAGCGCCCCCATTGATTAGGGGCGGAAAGGATGAGACAGATGGCCAACAATGTAAAAGAAACCCTTCAGAACCTCATTCAGCAGGTAACAAACGATAATTCCTTATCTTCGGATCAGAAAGTGAAGCTCCTTGAAAGCCTTCAAACGTTATCCACACCCCTTCAATCCGATCGCTGGATCTTCCGGCTGGTGGTGGCTTTCCTCGGCCTGACGGTTCTTCTAACAGTCCTCGGAGGGTTCTATTTGAGCATCAAAACCGCAGCAACAATTCCCGAAGGGCTGATTGCACTGGGCTCAGCCGCTGTCGGCGCCCTGGCAGGCCTGTTAGCCCCATCTCCGATGAAATAGAAGAAAGGATTTGAGATGAATCGACGTGAATTTCTTCTTTATGGAAACCGGTTCTCCGAAGTTGTATCGGTTAGTGATAGATGGTAAGGTAACTCCCAGAAAATAATGGAAAGGGGCCTTATGGAAAAGGAGTTGGGCATAAAAAGGATTCAGTATTTAAAGAAGGATTATTCGAGGGGGTTCATTGAAGATGTGGGATATAGGGCGGTCAATTATGAGAGAGGCTATCTGGAGTCGCGGTTAAAGATATTAAATCGTCATCGTCAGCAGGATAATTACATTCATGCCGGAGTCATCGCCACAATGGCCGACCATACCGCAGGGTATGCTGCCTTCAGCCTCGTCCCGGAAGACCATCGCATCCTGACGATCGAATTTAAAATCAACTTCCTCCAGCCCGCTTATGGTAAGACCCTCATCTGTAAATCCCGGATTCTCCGGGAGGGAGGACAGATTTTAGTGGGAGAGAGCGAGGTGTTTGATCAGAGGACCGATGGATCAGAGTTGGTTGCCAAGGCCATGGTGACTTTAAGATCGATTCACCAAAGCAAAATCAAATCCGTGAGGACCTCCTAAACTTCTTATCTTCAGGCGATGGAAATTCCTGACCTTTTTCAGAACTCTCAAAAAAGGGCAGAACAAATTGTTCCGCCCTTTTCTTCTGTTAGTCACAGCATGCGTCCTCTAGCAGGCAGGAATGGAGACGCTACTTACTCATCAAATAGTCGTGAATGGAGTTGGTGGCCTTTCTTCCGGCGCCCATGGCGAGGATGACGGTTGCCGACCCGGTGACGATATCTCCTCCTGCCCAGACTCCAGGCTTGGAGGTTTTTCCGGTCTCGAGGTCACCCACAATGTATCCTCTCTTATTCAGTTCAAGCCCCGGGGTGGTCGTGGGAAGAAGCGGATTCGGGCCTGCGCCAATGGCAACAACCGCCAGATCGCACTCTAATTGAAATTCCGAACCTTTAATCGGAACCGGCCTTCGCCTTCCTGATTCATCCGGCTCTCCTAACTCCATCCGCAGACATTCGACGCCTGTGACCCACCCGTTATCGTCTCCCAAAAATTTGATTGGAGCCGTGAGAAGGTAGAACTGGACACCCTCTTCCTCTGCATGGTGAATCTCCTCAATACGGGCGGGCATCTCATCCCTGGATCTCCGGTAGATGATCCGGACCGTATCGGCCCCCAGGCGGAGGGCGGTTCGCGCTGAATCCATGGCCACATTCCCCGCTCCAAAAACAGCCACATTCTTTCCACGAGCAATGGGTGTGTCATATTGCGGGAAGAGGTAGGCTTTCATCAGGTTGGATCGCGTCAGATATTCATTGGCTGAATAGATCCCGCACAAGTTCTCACCAGGGACATTTAAGAACTGCGGAAGGCCTGCGCCCAACCCCAGAAAGATGGCGTCATATTCCTTGAGAAGTTCATCCACGGTCTCGATTCTTCCGATGACGCAATTACATTCCACTTTTACACCCAACTGTTCCAGATAGTTGACTTCGGCCTGAACGATATCCTTGGGAAGCCGAAATTCCGGAATCCCATAGATCAGGACGCCCCCGGTTTTATGGAGGGCCTCAAAGAGGGTCACCTCATGCCCTTTAAGGATTAAATCCCCGGCCACCGTTAATCCCGCGGGTCCGGAACCCACTACCGCCACCTTTTTACCTGTGGCAGGCGCCTTTTCGGGGATAAAGACCTCTCCCTTCTCTCTTTCCCAATCCGCAGCAAATCTTTCCAAACGGCCAACGGCAACAGGTTCTTCCTTCTTTCCGACAATACAGACCTTCTCGCACTGGTCTTCCTGCGGGCAGACACGACCGCAGATGGCAGGAAGACTGTTTCGTTCCTTCAACTTCCGGGCCGACCCGATAAAATCTCCTTCAAGAATGAGTTTAATAAAGGCAGGGATATCGATCTCCACCGGACACCCCTCAATGCATTTCGGTTTCTTACACTGAATACAACGGCTCGCCTCTAACTGGGCCAATTCAGGCGTATATCCAAAGGGGACCTCATTAAAATTCTTCGCCCTCGCTTTGGGTTCCTGCTCAGGCATCTTCTGCCTTGGAATTTTCGGTTTCTCTTTTTTCTCTTTCTCTGCCATCTTCATCCCCCTTATCTTCCTATCTCTTTAAATCGATCCATGGACGCCTTCTCCTCAGTGAGATAGGCCCTCTGCCGCTTGACCAGCTCATCATAGTCCACTTCATGGCCGTCAAATTCAGGGCCATCCACACAGCAGAACATGGTCTTGCCTCCCACGGTCACCCGGCAGGCTCCGCACATTCCTGTGGCATCGACCATAATGGGATTCAGGCTGACCATCGTCTTCACCCCATATCCCTTTGTCAACTTGCACAGGAACTTCATCATGGGCACTGGTCCGATTCCCACCACCAGTTTTACTTCTTTTGGTTCATCGAGGATTTTTTTGAGCACATCGGTCACGAAACCATGATGACCGTAACTTCCATCATCGGTTGTCACCCTCAAGTCATGACTGGCCGCCTTCATCTCGTCTTCGAGAATGAGAAGGTCTTTGGTTCGGGCCCCGATGATGGCAATCACATGGTTCCCAGCCTCTTTGTAGGCTTTGGTGATCGGATACATCACGGCCACGCCTGTTCCGCCTCCCACGCAGACTATGGTTCCAAGGTCTTCGACGTGGGTCGGCTTTCCAAGGGGTCCGATAATATCCTGAATCGCATCTCCCACATTGAGGGTTCTCAGAAGAGCAGTGCTCTTTCCTACGACCTGAAAGATCAGATCGATGGTTCCATTCGACGGGTCTGTTCCCCCCATGGTCAGAGGAATCCTTTCCCCTGTCTCATTGGCCTTCAAGACAACGAATTGGCCTGGCTTGGCTTTCCTGGCAATACGGGGCGCATCCACCTTGAAGTGGCAGACCGTATTCTCAGCCATCTCTCTCTTATATGTGATCTTGTACAAAATCCCCCCTCCTTTCTGATAAATATTTCACAAAGTCTGCTATTATATAAATCACCTCAAAAACAATGTCAATTCTTTTAATCATCTTTTTTGGTAACCCCAGTTATGAGGGGTCACAAAGTCCCTGATAAAAAT
This sequence comes from Deltaproteobacteria bacterium, assembly GCA_018333535.1. GTDB lineage: Bacteria > Desulfobacterota > BSN033 > BSN033 > UBA1163 > RBG-16-49-23. The sequence continues at coordinate 22,525 of JAGXTA010000191.1, forward strand.
TTAGTTACCCCCAGATAGGCGGGACATTCCTGCCCTGCCTATGTTGGAAGCGGGGTTAGACCTGCAGTAGGCCCCGCCTATCGACTCCGACTATCAATGAAATGAAATCCCCCCCCAACGGAAGAATTACCTTTTTTGTGGAATTTAACTTGACAGACGATTAAGTTTCGATTATAAAAGATAGAATTCTGGCACCCTTGAGACTAATTGCCTGAACTTAATAAAAAGTTTTTGGGAACCCCCAGAGGCTCTTTAGAAAGTCTTGGGGGTTTTAAATTGAAGAAGGAGGAAAATGATGAGCCAAAAACTTTATGTAGGGAATCTTCCTTTTGGGGCATCGGAGGAGACATTGAAAAACCTCTTCGCAGAAGCAGGAACAGTCGAATCGGTTAAAATCATTACCGACACCTATTCAGGACGGTCGAGGGGGTTTGGCTTTGTGGAGATGGCCTCAAAAGAAGAGGGCGAAAAAGCGATTTCCCTGCTCAACGGCAAGACCTTCATGGAACGGGCCCTGGTTGTGAATGAGGCAAAGCCTCAGAAGAAAAAGGGCGGGGAGTTCAGGGGCGGCAGAAGAGATAGAGACAGATAGTCGGTCAACGGAGGCTAAAGGTAAAGGCTTTGGAAGTTAAAGTTCAAAACAATCAGATCGAAAATGCCATCAAGGCTTTGAAACGCCAGCTCGCCAGGGATGGCATTCTCAAAGAATTGAAAAAGAGAAGGGCTTACGAGAAGCCTTCTGTTAAGAAGAAGAGGAAGCAGCAAGAGGCGAGGAGGAGAAGGCAGAAGGCGGCAAGAAGATTTTCAAGATAAAGAGAACTTTTTCATCCCCTCCCCAATTCTCCCATCCATTATTCAGCCACAAGGGTTAATCAGAAGTTCCGGAAAGGTTGTAATAGTTCCTCTTGTAGGAGTCTCTCAAGAGAGTGAGCGACTCTTTGACCTCGTTGAAGGATCGCTTTAACGCCTCGTATTTCCTCTCCATCTCCGCATTTTGAGTCAGAGTCTCTTCGAGTCGGGACTGGAGTTCCCGGTTTTCTTCGTGGAAATGGGAGGCTTCACGTTCATTCAACCTTCCTTTGATTCGGGCCAGCTCGTTCTGACCCATCTGGGACTCCAGTTCGCTGATCCGGCCTAACGCTTCATCCCTCTCCCTGATGGTCTTGGTCAGGTTTTCTTTCATGCCCCTCAATTCCTGCTGAAACTCTCGTATCTTCTGGAGGGCCTCCTCGTTCTCCTCTTTCAGATAGATCGATTCGGCATGGGCCTCTCTGAATCTCTGAAGTTCTTTTCTCTCCGCCTCCAGCTCGGCTCTCAAATCCTTATTGTCCTGAGCGAATTGATGGATGGTCTTCTGGTGGGAGGTCAAATCCATTTCAAGGGCCTTCTTCGCCCGGCTTGAGACCAGAAGCTGTGTGTGGAGGTCCTCGATCAGCCTGAACACATCGAGATTCTGGCCTGACTCCATAGCTAACCCAGAGGGTTCAAAAATAGCCCTTTTTTCAACCGGTTTTTCTAAAGGCAGTGTTTCCTGAGTCACTTCAGAGCGGCCCTCTTCGAGAGGCTGGAATTCCTCTTCCTGTTCCTGCAGAAGGGGCTCCTCCAATTTCCTCATCTTCGGCATCTTTTCCGCCACGCTCCGGTCGAACCCATCGGCTATCATGGTCTGAGTCTTTATCTTCATCGACCTGCCTCCTCCATACCCTGATTTATCCCTTGCACAATAAGGTCAAAAAGGAAGTTGGGCATGTTGTTTACTTGAGCCGTTCCCTCATATAGTCTTCCATCGCCCTTAACATCTCGACAATCTTCTCCACCTCTGCCTTGATCTTATTGACTTCCTCAAGAACCCGGCTTGCTCGCTTGAGGTCGAATTCAAGGGCGGATCGCACGGTCAGGGAGGTGCGAAGTTCCGAATAGAGCGTATGGATCTTGTCCGTGATCTCTTCACGTTTGGGCTCCTCAACGATCCTCTTGATCGAGGAGACTGCTTTTGGCTCTCCGACATCCCAGGGTTTTTCGATCGATTCCTTGTTCAGGGTGTTGGGAAATTTCTGTGCGACATTGTTGGTGAACTCATCCGTCATATCCGTTTCCTTTCATTCCGAAAATTTCTCCGATCAGGTTTTGTATATCCTCAGCCCCCTTTGAGGAGCGAGCGAATAGAAAAATGGGGGTCCCCTGGCTGGTGGCCTCAGCTATCTTCGTGTCCTGGCGGATGACCGTGTTGATGAGGTACTTCTTGTAATGGGTCTCCAGGGCCTTCTTTGAGCGCCTGCAGATCCGGTGGGACTCGTTGTACCGGTTTAAAAAGATGAAGATGTTCTCAAAGACGAAAGAAAAATCCTCTTCAATGGTGGAGAGGGTCTCAAAGAGGATCTTCAGGCCATGATAGGAGAGAAAATCGGCCAGAACAGGGATGAGAAGGTCATTGGAAGCCAGGATCGCATTGAGGTTTAAGAGCCCGATGCTCGGAGAGGCATCCATCACGATCACATCATAATTCTTTTCCATTGAACTGAGCAGTCGTTTCAAGCGGAACTCCCTCGAGTTCATCGAAAAGAGTGAAAGCTCCACGGGCGAGAGATTCAGGTTCGAAGGAATGATATCAAGCGTGGGGAGATCGGTTTTGACGATGACCTTTTCGATCTCCTCCTTTTCGACCAGCGCATTATAGAGGGTCTTCGTATACTGTTCGTTGTTAAGGCCCAAGCACTGGGTGAGGTGCCCCTGCGGGTCGAGATCGATCAACAGGATCCGGAATCCCATCTGGGCGAGACGAAACCCATAAGAAGCCGAGAGGCTGCTCTTTCCTGTTCCGCCCTTAAAGTTGAGGAAGAGCTGTTTCCGGACCGATGGAATGGGCGATGGAAGGGAGAGGTAGTTGCGATATTTGACCACATCCTCCGGTTTGTAATACCGTTCTTTTCGCTCATTTCTCTTGGCCGGAGGAATGATGCCCTGAGACTCTTTTTCGAGAAGCTCCTGTTTTGAGATTCCGAGAAGTCTGGCAAAGACCTGCGGAGAATAGACTCTGTCCCCAAAAATCTGAGCCTTTTGAATCAGAGGAAGAGATTGGGTCGCCATCGTTTTCGGTCTCAACGTCACCTCGAAAGGAAAATGGTTGCTTTTGTTGCCGGTCTTTCGAGCATTCTATTCAACTGGTCTCTTGCCCATTTACGAATATTTGGGTCCAAATCGGTCATCGTCTCCATCAACCTCTGCACTCCTTCTTCGGGATAGAGGGTGACGAGGGAAAAGAGGGCTGCCTTTCTCACCTTTGGATCCTCATCTTCCGACATCTCCACGAGGATGGGCAAGACTCCTTCGATCTGATTCCATCCAAGAAGAGTGGCCACTTTCCGTCTCACCCAGGGAGAATCGTCGCTAAGAAACTGCATAAGAAGATTCAAATCTATCTTCTCCTTGAATCGGAACATCCCTTTGAGGGCAACCATCCTGACCATGGGGTCAGGATCCCTTAAATGTTTTTTCAGGAAGGGAGAAATGATTGGGCTCCCGAATGTGACCAGAGTGGAAAGGGCTTGGGCCCTCACGCCTGAATCGGGATCGGATAAAATTTCCTGAAGGAGAGGCATGGTGATGGAGAGATGGGATTTCTCGAGATAATATTTTACAGAGATAATCCTCACTTTCGGGTCAGGGTGTTTGAGGTCTGCCTTCGCCTGTTTCAGAATCTCCCTGGTCGCATGGGTTTCGGGAGCAGGATTAGGTGATGGGGTAGAAGGTCGGCCCGGACCTTTTCCTTTATTAGGTGAAGGGAGGGTTTGATCCAGCGGATTATTCTCCATCTCTGCGGATTTTAGATAGATCAGTCGAAAACGGTCTGTCAAAATGATCTCCCCTTAAAAACCAAAATCTTTCTGAATCGCTTTCTCTGTAAAGGAATCTTTAAATTCGAATTTCAACTGTTCAGAATACTTATCCAGAAGCATATCCAGGGCCTCCCTCACATAGACAGCCTGGGGGACCTTCGTCCTGTCGGATAATTTTTTCAGGGCCTCTACCTGATCGCTATTGATATAGATTGTTCTGGCAACCTTTGTCTGAGACAAGTAAATCTCCATCAAATAGTTTAAAATACAATATAATACAATACATATATTGTCAAGAAAAAAATTTAATGGCTTTAAATTATTTTTTCTAATTATTACAAAAAGTTATAAGTTTCTGTTTGCCTCCTTTGATTTTTCTCTAAAAGGGACCTGTTCCAGAAATAATTTTACGCGTCTCGTCATTCCTGACTTGATAGAGCCTGCCCCGTACTTGATATGGGGGAATCCAGTCTTTTCAGTTTGGGTTCCCGTCTGCCTGCGCCAAGCAAGTTTTCGTGGGAATAACAAAAAAATCGATTTCGATGAGCTGAAATATCATATTTTTTCTCATTCCTGTTGACAAAGACCAATGGTTACGTGAAAAGAATGAAGAGACGATAAACATAACCTTTTATTAACGATACGGGCATTGTGACCATTTAACGAAACCTATTTCTAAATTAATGATCACCTGATATGCTTCTCATCCATCCTCCTGTTGCCAAACCATGCGAGCCTCCAGCAGGTATCGCCAAGCTCTGCAGCGCCCTTAATCATCATGGGATTAGGTACAGTGTTTGTGATGCGAATTTGGAAGGGCTTCTCAGCCTTTTGAGGAATCCACCTGCGTCATTTGATACATGGACCTCCCGAGCACTTCATCATCTTCCCGGACATCTCGATTCTTTCAAGGGTTGGGATGGATATAAAAATCAAGATCGTTATCGCCGGGCCATCAAGGATCTAAACCGGCTTCTTGAGATGAAGGCACGTTCCAGCAATGTGCGTCTTAGTCTCACAAATTATGAGCACGAAACACTCTCTTCTGTAAGAAGCGGGGATCTTTTAAGGGCTTCAGAACATCCAGAAGACAATCCTTTTTATCCCTATTTTAAGAAACGGCTCACCGAGCTTTTGAGAAATGAACCGCTTTCCCTGATCGGTTTTTCGCTCAACTATTTAAGCCAGGCCCTGTGCACATTCGCAATGATCGGTTTTCTTAAATGGGAGTGGCCAGGGATAAAATTGATTCTGGGCGGAGGGCTCGTGACTTCATGGATGAGAAAGCCCCATTGGCAAAATCCCTTTAATGGGTTGGTGGATCATCTTGTGGCAGGACCAGGGGAAGTTCCTTTGCTTTTACTCATGGGGGTAAGGGAGGCCGGAGATATTCCTTATGCACCAAGTTATGATTCTTTCCCTCTCAAAGATTACTTTGCTCCCGGGCCTATTCTTCCCTACAGCGCCTCAAGCGGATGCTATTGGAACAGGTGTTCATTCTGTCCGGAAAGGGCCGAGGGAAATTCTTACCATGCCATTCCTTCAGACAAAGTGATTAACGATCTCCGCCACCTTGTTCATAAACATAAGCCGGTTCTTATCCATTTTCTGGACAATGCGATCAGTCCGTCATTGTTAAAGGCCATCTGCAAAAATCCTCCGGGTGCATCCTGGTATGGCTTTGCGAGGATCACCCGCGATCTCACCGATCCGGATTTCTGTTTGGCTCTGAAACGTTCGGGATGTGTAATGTTAAAGCTTGGTTTGGAATCGGGAGACCAGGGGGTGCTCGATGATCTGCAAAAGGGGATCGACCTTGAGGAGGCTTCGTCAGCATTAAAGAGCCTGAAAAAGGCGGGGATTGCCGCCTATGTCTACCTTCTGTTTGGAACTCCCGTAGAAGCCCTGACAGAGGCCCGAAGGACTCTTGCGTTTGTCGTTAAACATCATGATTGCATTGGTTTCCTCAATCTTGCCATCTTCAATATGCCGATCTACGGAGCCGAAGCCCATCAGATGGAGACGAAACAATTTTATGAAGGAGACCTCTCTCTTTATACAAGCTTCAATCACCCGAAAGGATGGAGCAGGCCATTGATCAGGCAATTCTTAGACAAGGAATTCAAGAGACACCCTGCCATAGCGCCGATTTTGAGAAGAGATCCCCCGGTCTTCACCTCCAACCACGCCCCCTTCTTCGTTAGGGATGGAAGGCACGTTCCGCACAAACTTCCCCTTTGGTTTACTTAAAATTAAAATTTTGTTATAAATAGGTCAACTTCCGGGGGGATTAAAAATTCGAATTCAGCATTCCGCATTTGGAAGGCGCTATGCGATATTTTGAGGTAAACCATGCCAGCGATTGCATCTCTTGAAGATTTGAAAGCCGCCCAGAAAGATCTTCTGGAAGCGAAGGACTTAAACGAGTTGAAAGTAGCATTTAAGAAATGGCGCAGGATCGGGTGGAAAAATATTTGTAAGCTATGGCTCGAGGAAAGCACACCGGAAAAATTGAAAGGCGAAAGAGGTCAGTGAATAGGTTAGGCCAGATACGAATGGAGTTCTTACACATGAGGAAGCCCTACGGTAAATGTGCAAAACAGGACATAAGAAATAATGGCTGGAGGAAGTAAGGGGGGATGTCTTGAATGATTGGAAAGGAATCGCCAAAAAGGATGGATAAAAATAAATTTTCATATGAATGGATCGAGACCCTTCCACATCTGGAAGGGGTTGCCCGGATTCTGGGTCAGGCCAAAATCATCGGGGTTGACTTAGAAGCGGACTCTTTGTACCACTATTTCGAAAAGGTATGCCTCATACAGATCGCTACGGAATCCGCCTCTTATGTAATCGATCCCCTGGCGCTAAGGGATCTTTCCGCTTTACGCCCCGTTTTATCCAATCCCCGCATCCGGAAAGTATTCCACGGGGCGGATTATGATATCCGTTCCCTGTACCGTGACTTCCGGCTCGAGGTCGAGAACCTCTTCGATACACAGTTGGCCTGTAAATTTCTGGGCCTCCGGGAGAGCGGCCTGGAAGCATTGCTCCGAAGTCGGTTCCATGTGGAGCTGAATAAGAAATATCAGCGGGCCGATTGGTCCCAAAGACCCCTTTCCCCGGAGATGGTGGAATACGCAGCAATGGACGGCATGTACCTGATTCCCCTGGCCCGTATGCTGGAGAAGGAACTTGAGGAGAAGGGCCGATTATTCTGGGTGGAGGAAGAATGCCTATTTCTGAGCAAGGTCCGATTCACGCCCCCCAGCCATACCCCCCTTTACCTAAAAGTGAAAGGGGCTTTTCTCCTGGATCCCAGGAGTCTTGCGGTTCTGGAGGCTTTGCTGGAATTTCGAGAAGCCCAGGCCCAAAAGTCGGATCTTCCCCCCTTTAAGGTGTTCCGCAACGAACTCCTCCTGGAATTGGCTATGAAAAAACCTTTGCGCCTGGAAGAATTGGAAACGGCGAAAGTCCTGAGCCGGAAGCAAATCGACAGATATGGGACACGTCTGCTGCAGGAAATCCACCGGGCCATGGCCATTCCCGATGAAGAGCTTCCGGTGTACCCCCGGGAAGGAAGGCCGGATTTGTCCTCCCCCTTACGCAAAAGGGTCAAAGCGCTAAAAACCTGGCGGGATATGCGGGCAAATCATTTAGAGGTGGAGCCTGGAATCCTTATGAATAACGCCTTGATCAATGGTTTCGCTTTGAAAAATCCACGGTCGATAAAAGAGATGGAAGGGATTCCGGGCTTGAAAAAATGGCTGCAAGATCATTTCGGCCGGGAGATTCTGGCTGCTCAAATAGAAATCGGCAAAGGGGTCAGCCCTTGACATGGGACAAAAGGATTAGCTGATAACAGATAGCCCAAGGCAGGTATCCACTTTTTTTGATAAGAGGGAAGGACCCAGAAATAGAAAGACTGAGGAGAGGAGGGTGTTATGAAAGAGAAGAGCAAAGGGGTAAAGGAAAACAAGAAAGCGCCGCAGAAAAGCCTCAAAGAGAAGAGAAAAGAGAAGAAGGAGAAGAAGAACAGGTAGGCTGGAGAGTGTCCAATATCCGGTAAGATAAATCGGGTCAAATGTTTGTCCTTGATCTTGCAATCGCAGCGTCGTGTATAAAAAAGTTGGCCCATTCAAATGCAGATTTCGGATTGCGGAATGAGGAATTGAAAACATTTTGGAATACGCCTGCCTACGCCTGCCTGCTGGTAGGCAGGGTAGGCAGGGAAATGAGGGACACTTCCTTATTTTAGAAAATATGTAGGGGATATTGTTGAAAATATTCACTTATTAAATCTCTCAATTTGGGGTCATACGATCGCAATAAAGTACTTTTTTCTTTCCCTTCTTGGTCAAATCTGCTTTCAACTTCTATAGGAATTGTTAGACTGCCAGATTGCGGAGCATGTTCCGAGCGAAGCGAGGAATCTCCGGGTTTGCTTCGGCTTGGCCTCGCAACCACTTCACTCCTCGCATCCAATTTAGTATTGACTTCGGTATAACTTCTATCATAATGATTTTATGAAAACAGCCATATCCATTCCAGATGAAATATTTCGCGAAATAGAAAGGTTTTCCAAGGAGCATCAGTATTCGAGAAGCCAGGTGTTCGTGATGGCGGTCAAGGAATTCTTAGAGAAATTGAAATCCAAGGAACTTTTCAACGCTTTGAACGAAGTGTATTCAGAGCCCGAGTCTTTAGAAGAAACAACTTTAAGAAAAAAAAGCAAAAGGCGCTATTCTAAGAAAATACTGAAGATGGAATCGTAAAAAGTCGTCATTCCCGCGCTTACGCGCCAGAGCGCTTCAGCGTGCAGGCGTGAAACTTGTCCTCGAAGGTATCAATTGGGGAACGGGAATCCAGAAGGTTTTACATTACGATTGTCTAACCCTCATTCTTTGCAACAGGGCAAGCTGCCGAACAAGTCGGTGAGCAAGTTAATGAGCAAGTCATGATCTTGAAGTTCTGCTCAATACCTAAACGAAAGCAAGATATCCTCGCCCACTTGGGACTGAAGCCGGTTTACATGAATTTCAAACGGCACATTCAGCCACTGGTCGAGCAGGGGTCCCTCGAAATGACAATCCCTGACAAGCCGCGAAGTCCGAAACAGCGTTACCGGACGACTGATCTTGGGCGTAAAGTGTTGGCCCCATGGAGTGGAGGAAAAACAAAATCCCCCTCTCCCCTGGTGCCTGCCCGCCGAACCCGCCTTCGCCGAAACGCTTCGTGCAGGCAGGCAAGTTCTTTGGCAGGCGGGGGAGAGGGTGGGGGTGAGGGGGAAAGAAGAGAACGGTATGGCGAAAATTGAAATAACCAAAACCGAGCTGGTGTGGGCGGGGAAATATTTGAGAAAAAATCATAAATGATGTCATTTGCCTTGGGCATGCCTGGATAAAAAAGAATGAAAATCGAGAGGTTAACAAACCAACCTATTTACCCCAAAAAAGTGCAGCGAAATTGCCATCATTTTCGGTTTTTGGTATAAATAGGCCAACTTCCGGGGGGATTAAAAATTCAAGACCGGGGTCGAAAACTGACTTCGTAAAGACCAGCCTTTCAGGGAAGTGATCGAGAATTTGAGGAAGACTAAATCGAGAAAAGAAAAAATACTTTATTAGAATTGCTTGGCCTTCGTGCTCTCATGCTCAAGGTGACGAAAAGCGCTGGATTGTTGGGGTACTGGCGCGAAAGAAAGGGTTAGGATTTTGATAGCTATTTTTGTTATAATGCTATAGTATTGTCAGGTCAATACTGTAGGAGGTATTATGTCAGTAGCCATAACGATAGACCTGCCAGAAACGGTGTTTTCGGCGATTCGAAAGAGCCCTTCCGAATTCGCAGCAGAAATGCGACTGGCTGCAGCCGTGAAATGGTATGAGATGGGGGTTGTTTCACAGGAAAAGGCGTCTGAGATTGCCGGTCAGACGCGGGCTGACTTTATTCTCTCATTAGCCCGTTTCGGTGTATCACCTTTCCAATCTACTGCTGATGAAATAATGGAAGACCTTCGTCATGCCGATTAATCGCGTTGTGGTTAACGCCTCTCCGCTTATCTGCCTTTTCAAGAGCGGACTCGAAGATTTATTCCCTTCGTTGTTTAACGATATTGTTGTGCCGGAGGCTGTGATCAAGGAGGTCACAGCCAAAGGAGAAGTGGACCTTGCCGCTCAGACACTCATTTCGCTTTCATGGATACGGCGCATGGGCAATGGTCCCGTTGATCCTCGTGTGGCGGCATGGGACTTGGGTAATGGAGAGAGCGCTGTTCTTTCGTTTGCATTAAGAAATCCTGGGTATTGGGCGATTTTGGACGACCGTGAGGCCCGACGTTGTGCCTTATCGCTTCAATGCCACTGTATTGGGACTATCGGAATGATCGTCCTTGCCAAAAAGAGAGCATTAATCCGGTCACTTGGAGAAACTCTCAAAAGACTTCAAAATGCCGGATTTTGGCTATCAGAGACTTTTTTGAACGAAATTTGCGAAAAGGTTGGAGAAAGGTAAAATGTCTCTGGCACCCTATTCTCTTAGCATCTTTTCCACAAAAAAGTGCTTTTGGGTTTTCCTCCCGACCCGATCATGGAATATCCAGACGGGTCCCAGTGGTCCCTATTATTCCGATAGACAAATTAAGTGAGCATACGAAATCGCCCATAGGGGAGTCACGGGTTTCAGTGTTGGGATTGCCGTTCGACTCAGCGGTCCGCTCCTGTCAAGACGCCCCCCAACCTACGCGTTATGTTCCACATCTCCCGTCTTCCCGGCAACCCCAGTAAGCTTCTTACCGATCTCAACCTGCCGTCCTTGCCACAATCCGCTTCCCCCATGATGGCGATCTTTCCCTTTCCCTCCCCTTCTTCATTATGAAAATGGACTTTGTTTTCCGTAGTTAGGCTATGCGCTATGCTATCAGTTACGGGCACGCTCAATGGACACGGACACGTTATTTTCTAAGGAATGGAATCATTTGGAAATTGCTATAAAATTAAATTTTTGGTATAAATAGGCCAACTTCCGGGGGGATTAAAAATTCAAGACCGGGGTCCAAAACTGACTTCGTAAAGACCAGCTTTTCAGGGAAGTGATCGAGAATTTGAAAACCGGTAGGGTCAAGGAATGGCGAGTTACTTTAGGTGTCCCCTTGGCCGTGTCCACCGTTTGCAGTTTCGTGCCCGTTTAGGTTCTCCATAGCACTTCTCCATCCCCTGCCACCTCAAACCGTACGTGAGGTTTTCCCCCATACGGCTTTCCTGTTCTCTTCGCAACAAAGTCTATACACCTATCGACTTGGAGCCGCTTTCGGAGAGAGATATCGGATCTGGTAGTCGTTGTATAATCCCCATTTCCCGTAAATCTCTTCCCTACTCCACCGCTTCCAGCCGAAGCCCTTCCATCCCTTTCTCTTCATGACAAACCGTCTCACCTTCTTCTCAATAAAGTGCTTCACTTTGTCAAAGGTGCTACTACTATTGCCTATCTTGAAGTAGTTCACCCAGCCCCGCACCACTGCATTGACGGCCTGGATCACTTCCTCCAGCGGTTTGTCATGATGGAACTTGAGCACCGCCCTCACCTTTCTACCAATCTCTTTACGCTTCTTCATCCGGGGAGTCTTACTGACGTAGGTATTCCCTTTTCGATTCCGATTGAGCCGTATGTCGAACCCAAGAAAGCTAAAACAACCACTGTTTTTCAGGTTCACTTCCCTGGTCTTTTCCAGGTTCATCTGTACTTGAAGCTTGTCCAACTCTTCCTTCAACCGCCTCTGTACAGTCTTAAACAGCCACTCTTCACTCGGATGACCGTGAACCAGGATTACCATATCGTCCGCACTTCGGATGTAGTCGAGGTTATAGTACCCTTTGCGCCGGGTGACTTCCCGCGCCCTCTCCATCATCTCATCCACCCCATTGAGGTACAGGTTCGACAACAGGGGCGAGATCACCCCTCCTTGTGGCACCCCCTTGGTTCCATTGGCTTTGAGGATCAGTCTCAACAAGTGCATGATTTCTGCATCCTGTACCCGACGCCCCACCTGCTCCAATAGAAGATGATGCCTGATGTTATCGAAGTATCCGCTCAGATCAACGTCTACCACCCTCGTCAGTCCCTGCAATATCCCTCTCGTTACTCGGTCTATCGCTTGATGGGCATGTCGCCTCGGCCTGTACCCATAGGAGCACCCCCTGAAGTCCGCTTCAAAGATCGACTCAAGAATCAGTTTCAGCGCCCCCTGCACCACCCGGTCTTTCACCGTCGGTATCCCCAGGATTCGGGTCTTACCATTCTCTTTCGGTATCTCCACCCGCCTGTTGGACATCGGTCGGTAAGTCCGGTTGAGTAGTTCCTGTCTGATCCCTTCCAGAAATCCATCCACTCCCTCCGCTTCGATGTCCTCAAAACTCTTCCCATCGATGCCGGGCGCCCCTTCATTTGCTTTTGCTATTCGATAGGCTTCTTCCAGGACTTCCTTCTTCGAGATGTGACAGTACAGCCCCCAGAACTTCCAGTGCTTCTCGGTCTTCGCTTTGCTGTATATCTTTCGCCTCAGCTCCTGCAGATTTACGGAAGCTTTTATCATTCTCCCCTGCCTCACCTCCGTCGAAAGACCCAAGATACAGCAGAGCCCCTTCGCTCCGGTAAGGTTATGTTGTCCTTACCCTCCTCGCTACTACAGACTCATCCGCCACCCTCTCGCCTGTCAGTCCATTTCGTCTTTCAACTTATAGGACCTACTTTTCTCCTGCCGTTTCCGTCAGGGACGAGGAGGGCTTCCCCAGTTGACAGCGCCTCTCTCTATCCATGTCGCCGCTGCTACCCCGCCGCCGCCCTTTTCCCTTTCAGCCAGTCTTAGGAATAGGATTCTGCCTTCGCCTGGTAATTACTGGCTCGGCCAGTGGAACTTGGCAATTACGAGGCTACTTCTACGTTCACGTAAGTTACGACCTGGATAGTTGCTCATCCCGCCTTGCGGGACTTCGTCGATGGGCTTCAGAAGGAAGCGTTTCCCCTTCCCCCTGCCATCCAAGCTACATGGCTCTGGCTTCTACCATGACGGGACTCTCACCCGTTAGAATGCACTGCCCTTCGCTGGGCACGCAATTACCGATGCCTGGCACCAATTTGCTGGCACCAATTTGCACACGATAAGTTTGAATATACCTACTGATTTCACATTGAGGGTCTATATAAGCTGAATGCGGGCCAGCGGGCGATCTTCCCACTATTTTACCCACGGTTAAAGGGAGGGGGCAAGAAGGCTCTTCCCCTTCTCTTTCAATGGATACAAAAATTTGTTTATAATATTTTACGGATCGTCTATAATGGCAGGGGGGGTGATTTTATGAAAAGAACCGTTCACATTATTATCGTGCTGTTAATCTTAATCGGAAGTATTTTCTTAGGTTGTAGCGGTAGCCACGTTAAATATATTAGTAACGTTCAAAAGGTGAGGCATAAATGTTTTGACAAGAGCACGATCTCCCTCTAAGGTTAGAGTCGCCAGACAAAAACCATAAGAAGGAGATCGTGATGGAACAAGAAATACATAT
>JAGXTA010000192.1 GCA_018333535.1 Deltaproteobacteria bacterium
ATCAGGAGGATAAGGCCGATGACTCCGAAGGCGCCGATTCGACTGTCTCTCATCACCTCGAGGATTTTTTCCCTCGATCCACCGGAGGCCAGACCATCTATGGTATCTGCAAATCCATCTAAGTGGAGACCCCTTGTTAAAAAAACAAGAAATCCGATGGTGAGCCAGAGGACGATAGCTTTTGGCAAAAGAAACGAGAGGAGATAATATCCCAAGGCCAAAAGCAACCCGATCACCAAACCCACCAGAGGGAAGAAGGCCATTGACCGAGCCAATTCTTTCTCACCAAAGGATAAACTTTTCCCAACAGGTAGAATGGTCAAAAATGAAATGGCTCGAAGAAAGTCTTTCATCTGGCACCTTTTAAAAATAAAGGGATTCCGGATACCATGAAGATCACCTGATCGGAGGCTTCGCCTATCTTCTGATTCGCTATGCCTGAAAGATCCCTGAATCGTCGGCTCAACGGGTCTGCCGGCACAATCCCCATTCCAACCTCATTGGATACGAGAATCATGGATGCTCCAATCTCTTTTATGGCGTTCCTTAATCTCTCAATTTCCTCTATGATCCTCGAATCGTCATCCCATTTCAGAAGGAGATTGGAGATCCAGAGGGTGATGCAATCGAGCAGAATCACCTCCGCCTCCTTCCCATATCGCCTTATTTTATCAACAATTCCTATGGGTTCTTCCACCGTTTCCCATTCAGCTCCTCTCATTCTCTTATGATCTTCGATGCGATTGGCCATTTCCTCGTCGAGAGGCTCGCAGGTGGCGAGATAGATTTTCTTTGAAAAATAACGGTTGGCATAGTCTAACGCAAAACGACTTTTACCACTTCGACATCCTCCGGTGATGAAGATCAACCTCTTTTCCATCTCTCCTCCAATACGGTGAGCGATCTTTGAAGATCCTCGAGCGAAAAGACCTCGATGGAAACAATGCCTTTGTAATCGTTTAAATGGAAAAAGATCATTTCCAGAACCGAATCGGGCAGTCGTTCGATTCCCAGATGGTCAATTCCATTCTGAAAACCATGGAGGTGGACGATCGAGGTTTTTATGAGATATTTTTTCATATAGTATTCCAAATCCTGTCCGTAAAAGAGGATGTGGCCGATGTCGAGGCAGATGGAAAAGCCAAATTGATTGACAAGACCCTCCACATATTCAAAAGGGTATGTCAGGGTTTCAATGGAAATTCGGTTTGGTTCGATGGGATATTCCAATATCTCTTCAACACTTCGGATGATCCGTCTCCGCCATGTTTTAATATCGGCATGGTCTTGCCCATTTTTATCTCTCAGGTCGAGATGAAGTGTATAGAGCGAGGGGTTGAGGCAGAGGGTTCGTTCGATTATCTTTTTTACCATTGAAATCCCCCTCAACCGCACCTCCTTTTTTTCGTCTCCGAGGAAGATATCAATGGGAAGATGGATATTAAAGCAAACTTTCTCATGGAGAGATAGCTCTCTCATCCGGTTCACCTGATCCATACCGGGGAGATTATCCTCTCCCCCGCTCTCAAACAGGACCAGTTCGATCTCATCAAAAAATGGAGCCAGCCTTGCCACATTCGGAAGAATATGATCGGGGAAAATATAGGAGGTGGTTCCCAATTTAAATGGAAATTTCCTTTTATAACTTTTCAGAAAGGGTTGATCCATTTCCTCTCCCATGAGAAGGGAAATCTGCTTCGAATTTGCAATGGATATCGGGTGTGGTTCGAATCAGCGAATCTCTAAGATTTACAACCTCTCCGACGACCAGAACCGCTGGGGGTTTCACCTCTTCCTTTTTTGAGGCATGTAGAATATTTCCCAGATTCCCCTGGACAACCTTCTGGTCGGGGAAGGTTCCCCTTGTAATTAATATACAGGGCGTCTCCGGACCTTTGCCCTCTTCTAATAGTTTTTTTATGATCCTCTCCAAGTTGGCAACAGCCATTAAAAACACAAGGGTGTCGGCATTGACGAACTTGACTTCGCCATCCTCTCTTCGATGGCCTGTAATAATCGCCACAGAGGAGGCATAATCGCGATGCGTCAGTGGTATACCCGCCGAGGCGGGAACAGCGATAGCGGAACTGACGCCGGAAACTACCTCGCAGGGAATGTCCTGTTCTGATAGGTAGATGGCCTCCTCCCCGCCACGGCCAAAAATGAAAGGGTCACCGTTTTTCAAACGGACCACCATCTTATATTCATTGGATTTTTCGACAAGTAACTTGTTGATATCCTCCTGCTTCATCGTGTGGTGTGAAGGAGATTTTCCTACACAGATGAGTTCGGCATCCTTCTTTGCAAAAGAGAGCAGTTGCTGATCGATCAGAAAGTCATAAATGATCACATCCGCTTTTTGAATCAGTTTCAGCCCCTTAACGGTAATCAGTTCAGGGTCACCGGGTCCCGCACCCACAAGGTATACACTACCCTTTGTTTTGCTTTTCATCGCCTTATCCCTCTTAATCATAGGTAAATCCTATTTTCCATTTGGGAGGATTCCCGCCTCGATGAACTTTCTCAGCCTGTCCCTGATGCGGACCGATTTTTTGGGGAAGCGTCCGTCTGTAGAGACACTGAGAGTGATGCCTTTCTTCCTCAGTACTGCTGGTAGGATAAAAGTCGACTCCTCAGCCGAATCGCATACATTCACCAGGATACTCAACCTTTCGGCTTCTCTGGCTATTTGAGCATTGACTTTCCGATTTGATGTGGCGGCATATACGAGAAATGCCCCCTTACACATACCCGGACGATATTCGGCCTGAATATAATCGATCTTTCCTCGTCTCACCCTTTTCATTAATAGACCGGTCAATTCAGGACTGATCACTTTTACTTTCCCTCCACAGAGGAGGATATTTCTTATTTTTCGTTCAGCCACCCTCCCTCCGCCAATCACAACGCAAACCTTTCCTTTTATATTCAGGTTAACGGGATAGTGTCTCATTGTTTTCCGTTTTCAGTTCGTATCCCCGAGGGGTAATCATATATCTGCCTTTGACGTACGTCTTCGAATTGCCGACGATGATCGCCGTCCCCATATCGATCTGCTTGACTTCGAGCATATTCTCAAGGGTGGTAATCATCACCTCTTCGTTTTCTCTTCTCGCATTCCGTACGATCCCTGCGGGGGTCCGGGGCGATCGGTGTTTCATCAGAATCTGCCAGGCCATCTCAAGGGGTTTGATCCTCTTTTTACTTTTCGGATTGTAGAAGACGATCACAAAATCGCCCTGGCAAGCCGACTCGACCCTCCTCTCGATGATCCTGCGATCCGTGAGAAGATCGCTCAAAGAGATCACTGCAAAATCGTTCATCAAGGGCGCCCCCAAGAGACTGGCGCAGCTCGAGGCCGCCGTAATTCCGGGAATGATCTCTATTCTGACCTTTCTCGTCTCTTCTTTTTTTAAAAGCTCCAGGATGACCCCGGCCATGCCATAGATACCCGGATCGCCACTTGAAATGAGACAGACATCGTTGCCCGCCAGTGCTTTTTCGATTGCCTCTTCAGCCCTTCTGACCTCCTGTGTCATACCAGAGGAGATGATCTCTTTTCCGGCCAACAGACCTTTGAGAAGTTGCAGGTAGGCCTTGTAGCCCACGACGATCCGGCAATCCCGGATGGCCTTGCAAGCCCTTGGACTCAAGGAATCCCTGTCTCCAGGGCCGATTCCGACGATATTCAGTCTTCCATAGCGATGGCCACGCAGACCCTGCCCCGTTTGACCCTGGGTACGATTAGCTTTGTCCTTCTTCCTGCCAGAAGCGCACAAGGTTCGCTCACCCCCTCGACTCCGATTTTCTCTTTAACCAAGGCGGACCTCTGATAAGGTCCGTTAAATCTTTCAATGAGATCAAAGGGCACCGTTCTTAAAGGGATACCCAGGGCGAGGCAGGCCTCTTTCAGACCGGGCTCGTTTCCTTTTAAATCGATGGTGGCGACACATCTGACACCATCTATCGAGCATTCTCCCTCTTTCAGGGCCTGACCGATCGCTTTGAGGATTTCTTCCTGGGTCGTCCCTTTCCGGCAGCCCACCCCGATGATCAGCCTCTTCTTTGTCTCGGAGGCGGTTGTGACCACCGGTTCGGCACCCAGGATGGAAGCCACCTGGGCGGCTAATCGATTGGCTCCCCCTTCGTGTCCAGAGAGAGCGCTGATCGCATACCGTCTGATTTCGTCCACCACCACCACTGCAGGGTCGACATACTTATTTTTAAGATAGGGCGCGATGACTCGGATGACGATCCCAAGGGCCATAATAAAGATGATCCCATCATAACGATTGAAAATTTTTTTCACCATGCCTTTGAGGGAATGGCGTCGGGAAAGGAAATGGACCCTGCTTCCCTTCAGGGAGCGCGCAAGCTCCTGGGCGACCTTTTTCCCTTCCTCGGTAATGGCAATCATGGCTACCTTCATGAGCCCTTCTTCTTTCGAAAACCATGCTCAAAATTGGCATCATAGAGTTTCGATTTTTGGTAAGTCTTCCCGAGGACATCTCCCACGATAATCAGTGCCTGACGTTTGATCCCCGCTTCCTTTACCTTTTCAGCAATACTTCCCAATGTTCCGATGATCTTTCGTTCCTCCGACCAGGAGGCTTTTTCAACGACGGCAACCGGAGTGTCCTCTCCGTAGCCCTTTGCCAGTTGGTCCACCACTCTCTCGATTTCGTGAGTGCTTAAGAAGATGACCATCGTCGCTTTCGTCCTGGCTAAATCTTCCAGGCCTTCCCTCGCGGGGACTTCGGTCCTGCCCGAAATCCTGGTCAGGATCAGGGTCTGGCTAACACCCGGAAGGGTGAGTTCCCGTTTGAGACTTGCCGCCGCAGCCTGGAAGGAACTGATACCGGGAATAATCTCGGAATCGATTCCCTCTTTATCACACCAGTCCAGTTGTTCCTGCAGAGCGCTGTAGATGGAAAGATCGCCGGTGTGAATTCTGGCCACGGTTCTTCCGGCCTTTTTCGCCTCCTTGTAAATTTCCAGAATCTCTCCCAGCTCCATCGTTGAAGAATCATGAAGTGCCGCATTTCTTCTTGTGAATTTCAGGATGTCCATGTTGATCAAAGAGCCTGCATAGATGACAATATCCGACTCCTCAAGGATTCTTTTTGCCTTTAAAGTCAATAGTTCTGGATCACCGGGTCCTGCTCCGATAAAATAGACTTTCATGATAGGGTTCCCCTCTTTGGGTTCTTCACGATGATCACGGAGAGATATCCCTCTCTCTTAAATTGATTTAAGGACGAAAGGTCATGGATCATTCTCTCTCCGGGCTGTCCAAGGCGACTCACAAGAACCGAATGTTTCAGAAGATCCAATTCCGCGAGCAGGGCCATTACCTTATCCAGTTTCGATCCCACCTTCATTAATATGACCGTGTCGAAGGCTTCGAATGTTTCTCTCAAACCTCTTAGATCCTTTGTCACAGGGAGAATGGCCAATCTCTCGTCTCCTTGCACAAGGGGAACCTGCGCTCTCGCTGCCGCGGCATTGAAAGCACTGATTCCCGGGATCGTCTCCACTTCTATATTGGGAAAGTCCTGACGGAGCGTTCTTAAAAGATAGATGTACGTGCTGTAAATGAACGGATCTCCCAGCGTGATGAAAGCCCCCTGTTTTCCCTTTGCGACCTCTTCGGCGATCCTTTTGGCAGCCTTTTGCCAGTAGACCTTTAATACCTTTTTATTTCGGGTCATCGGAAAGGGAAGTTCTACAAACTCCTTCGGAACTGAAGTCGTTGCCTCGATGATCGAGCGGGCCAAGGAGGTTTTGTCTTCATCTCCTTTCGGAGAGAAGATGATATCGACCTGGTCGATGATCTCCTTTGCCTTCAAGGTCAGAAGCTTCGGATCTCCCGGTCCGATTCCGATTCCGTAAAGCTTACCGCATTTCCTCCGCTTCATTCTCTTTCCTTTTTTATGATCATCACGCACAGCCCAAATCCTTCCATCCCTCTGAGATGGTTCAGATCGGTGGCCAGGATTCTCTCATTCGGATAGGTCAGGTTTTCCATAACAACGGCCCTTCTATTTTCCACCCCCCTTTCCAGGAGGTGCACAGCAATTCTCTCGGGTGGAAAATTTTGATCGGTGAAGAGGAAGATCTTTGACGATGCGCTGACCCTCTCAGCCAGATCGTCCATCTTCCGGCCGTGGAGGCTGATAATGGTAGCATCTTCCCACCCCTCTCCGATCTTGGCGAAGGCGATCTGGACGGCGCTGATGCCGGGAATAACCACGTATTCCTCCCTTTTTAAAAAACGGGAGATGGTGCCCAGGAAGCTGCAGAGGCCCGGGTCTCCCGAAACAAGGAGGGTGATCTTTTTCCTTTCCCTCCCCTTCAACAGATAGGGGATGACCTTCTCAAAATTCCCTTCCAGAAGGACCTCCTCCTTATGGAGATGATGAAACAGGCGAAGGGCCCGCTTTCCTCCAATCAAGCAGTCAGAGGCCTCTATCTCCCTTTGGGCAATGGGTAGCAGACAGTCCGCCGTGCCAGGACCAATGCCGATGACGTAGACTTTATTCATCCCGCACCTTCCCAAAATGCCCCGCAGCTTGCTGCGGGGATGAATGGGTATCATCTAAATTCTTCCTGCGAGGTCTAATATCCCGCAGGAAGGTGCGGGATTCATCATGGCTTCCTAAAACTTCGCCCTCCAGGGATAGAAGGATGCAGCGGATCCTGAGTTTTTCTCCTACAAGATTCCTTGCGCTCAAGACCACTTCCCTGGCAATATCGTCAAAGACCTTCATCAAGCCATTTTCCCTCAATATAGCGATTGTGGCCTCCGCAGTCGTTTCCCTCAGTATCACTTCGATTATCTCCCGGCCAGCCCCGTAACGCAGGCAGTAATGAGCGATGGTCTCTATCCGGCGGTCCCCGAACCGGTTGTGGGTGTTGAACTGGCCGCTGGCCACCTTCACCAGCTTCCCGATATGTCCGATGAGAAGGACCTCCTCGATTCCCTTTTCGACACATTGCTCCAACATAAATCCCACATGATCACCTATCTTGATAATGGAATCATCGGGAAGGCCGAGGACCTTTTTGCAAAATCTCTCTCCCACATAGCCCAATACAAGGGTTGCCTTTCCGTGTCCTGTTGCCTTGAGCACATCCAATTGGAGAGACAGAGAAGCCTTGTAGGCATCGACGGATTTGGGTTCAACGATCCCTGTTGTGCCAATAATGGAGATACCTCCCCGTATGCCCAGCCGGGGATTGAAGGTCCGTTTTGCCAATTCCTGGCCATTTGGGACAGAAATGATCACTTCCAATCCCTGGCCTTCCGGCAGAAATTGGGATACCTCTTTCAGGATCATCTCCCTCGGTGTCGGGTTAATCGCATATTCCCCGACAGGAACAGCCAGGCCCGGTCTGGTCGCAATCCCCACACCCTCTCCGCCCTTGATGGTCACTCCTGGCCTGCTTGAAAACCTTACCTTCGCATAAATCTTTATGCCGTGGGTGATATCAGGGTCGTCTCCGGAATCCTTTATCACTCCGCATTTCGCATAATGATCCCCGATCTCAGGATCGATGATTGGAAGAAAGAGTGTCACCCCAGAAGGAGTTTCCACCTCCACCCCATCGACGGGCTTTCCGGTCACAAGCATCATGGCCGAAGCCTTTGCGGCTCCCTGTGCACAGCTACCAGTGGTATATCCCTTTCTTAAGTTCATCGCACTAATCTAATGATCTCTTTTCTTGCCTCCCCGATCGTGAGGGGAATCTTGTCAAAGGGGAGTTTATCCTCGTGCTTGAGTCTGTAAATCAGCTCAGCAATCTGTGGTAATCTCAGTTTAACATTTGACATGTCCTCAGGTGCAGTGAAAACATCTTCTGGAATGCCGCCTCTGACAACATGACCTTTGCTCAGTATATAAAGCCTGTCAAGAAAGAGCGGAACAAGGTCAACACTGTGTGTCGCCATGACAACGGTTACGCCATTCTCCCTGTTCAGCTTCATGAGGAGGTTCATCATCTTATACTCCCCCATCGGGTCCAAGCCAGCAGTCGGCTCATCAAGTAATAAAATCTCATGCCCCATTGCTAAAAGCCCTGCGATGCATGCCCTTTTCTTCTGCCCAAAACTCAGGTTGTGAATGGACTTTCTTGCGTATCCATCCATCTCCACATCTTTAAGGGCGCTCTCTACACGCCTAGTGACCTCTTTTTCGTCAAACCCCATATTTATTGGCCCAAATGCCACATCCTCAAAAACAGTAGGTGCAAAAAGCTGATCATCGGGATTCTGAAATACAAGGCCGACTTTCTTATAAATCTCTTTGGGAGAAAGTTTTGTAATGTCTGCTCCATCAAGCAGCGCAGCGCCTTGAAAATTTTTCAGCAGTCCATCAATCACTTTTAGAAAAGTTGTCTTACCTGAACCATTGGCACCTAATAACCCGACAAATTCTCCTTTTCTTATATCAAGCTTTAAATTAGAAAGGGCCTGATATCCATCCGGATACTTAAAACTCTCAATATTTACTGATAATCTGACTAAATCCTCCATAAAAATCCCATAGTAGTTACAAATAGCGTGGAAAAGAGGAGCTCTGAGCGCTTAAAAGGCTTATGCTTTAATATTGGCATATTACCGTCATAACCCCTTTGAGCCATTGCCACTGTAGTGTTCTGGCTCTGTTCAAATGCCTTGAGTATTAAAGAACCTGTTAAGACACCAAAAGAATTTAATCCACGCCTGACAGAAGAATAGCCGAGACGATTTTTCTGGGCATTGTAAATAACCATTGCATCCTCAAGAAGCACAAATATATATCGATAGGCAAACATCAATATCTCTATAAATCCTTTCGGAATTCGAAACCATGAAAGTCCGGCCATGAACTCAGTAAAAGGAGTTGAAAACCCCAACAGAGCAATGATCGATACTGCCCCCAAGATTCTGGCTGCAATCATCAACCCTTCCATAAGTCCGTCAGTGTGTCCTGCCAATCTTATGCCGGCTATTTCAATGGAAAATAGGGTATCTTTCCCTCCGGTGAGAAACTTAAGAATCAACACAACAGATGCCACAACGAGTGGCTCAGAAAACCTTAAAAAAAGGACCCTTAGAGGGATCTTCATCCTTATACACAGAATTATGCCAAGACAGAGAATGAGCAGAGGAAAGACAATTCCTCTATAACTTAAGACCATTATGAGAAGAATGAGACTCACGATGAGCTTTATCCGTGCATCTACCCTTGAGAGGAGATTGCTTTTTTTAAAGTATTCTGAAAAAAGTTGCATCTGATTCTTCCCAGTAATATTTGGATGTGCAGGCAATCATTAGGCAGCCTGCACATCCATAAGAAGTTTAATTATTACAAACGCAAATGCGTTTTTTACATGCAGTTCAAACCCCCTCACCCCCTACTGGGGAGAGGGAGGGGTGAGGGGCAAATATCAAACATCTTAATGCGTTTGTATTAGTTCGGAGTTTTTCATTTGCAGTCTCTGAACTCCGAACTGTTAACTATTTTGAAAGAAGTCCTTTACTCTTTTGATGACGCAAAATTCTCCACACATGGTGCAGACATCCCCTTCACGAGACCTTCCCTCTTCGTGGTATCGCCTCGCCTTCACTGGATCGATTGAAAGTTCGATCTGTCTTTCCCAATCGAATTTCTTTCGGGCCTTCGACATCTCGATGTCCCTCTGAACGGCTTTCTGATTTCCCCGAGCAATATCAGCAGCATGGCCAGCAATCCTTGTGGCAATCACCCCTTCCCTGACATCTTCGGCAGAGGGCAATTTCAGATGTTCTGAAGGTGTCACATAGCACAGAAAATCTGCTCCTGCCTTTCCTGCAATGGCGCCGCCGATGGCACAGGTGATGTGATCATATCCTGGAGAGATATCAGTCACCAATGGTCCCAATACATAGAAGGGAGCGCCTTTACACAATTTCTTTTCCAAAAGGACGTTCGCTTCAATCTGATCAAGGGGCATATGGCCAGGTCCCTCAATCATCACTTGAACTCCCTCAGCCCATGCCCTCTCTGTCAATTCTCCGAGAATAATTGTCTCCTCCACCTGTGGTCTATCGGTCGCATCTGCCAAGCAACCAGGTCTCAATCCATCTCCCAGGCTCAGCGTTACATCATACTTCTTGGCAATCTCTAAGAGTCGGTCAAAATGTTCGTAGAATGGATTTTCTTGATCATTATAAATCATCCATTCGATGAGGAAGGAACCACCTCTGCTGACCACTCCCATGAGCCGACGATCTCGCCTTAGTCGCTCCACAGAATTTCGAGTTACTCCGCAATGAACTGTCATGAAGTCAACGCTCTCTACTGCCTGACGCTCAATGACCTCGAAAATATCTTCCACCGTCATCTTAGCCAAAGCCTTCCTACGCCTTACGGCCTCGATAGCTGCCTCATAAATAGGAACGGTTCCTACAGGGATGGGAGAATGGCAAATGATCTCCTTACGGATGGCATCGATATCTCCACCCGTGCTCAAATCCATCACCGTATCCGTCCCAGCCTGGATCGAAACTTCAAGTTTTTTCAATTCCTCTTCTAAATCGATGTGGTCAGAGGAAGTCCCGATATTTGTATTCACCTTGATCCGCAGCCCCTCTCCAATCCCTACGGGTTTAACCCCTTGATGGTTTCGATTGACAGGGATGATGATTCGACCAGAGGCAATCTTTTCTCGAAGCCATCCGGAGGAGACTCCTTCTTCTCTTGCGACTACTTCCATCTCTTTCGTAATAATTCCCTTCTGAGCCTCAATCTTTTGAGTCATATTATCCCCTTCTTCCCTACAAATTCAAAATTATAGTTCGGAGTATTTAATACAAACGCAAATGCGTTTTTTACGTGCAGTTCAAACCCCCTCCCTCTCCCCCTACTGGGGAGAGGGAGGGGGTGAGGGGCAAATGTCAAACATCTTAATGCGTTTGTATTAGCTTATTATTTTTTGTTTCTCTCCATTAATCTTTAATGGTCCTTCGGTCAAAAGTCTCCTCCAATAATATCCAGCCACAAATCCTCCTACTGCACCTGCAACCAAAAACACAAAGAGGAGGAGGTCTCCCTGATCTGTGTTAATAAATGGCTCTCTCGCCTCCCTGCCATGCTCTTTTGCATACTTTTCGACTACCGACTCATCCACCCCAGGCCATTTCTCGCTGCCGAAGGCGAATGAGAGAAGACTGGGGAGGAATACTATCGCAACAATGATACAGAAGTACAATTTTGTGTGTTTAGTTTTAAATCCTCTAAACTCCGAACTCCCTGCCTGCCGAAGCCTCGGCGCAGGCAGGCGAACTCCGAACTTCATACTGTCACCTCCTCTGGTTTTAATACTTTCATTTTTACGAGCAAATCAGGCCTCTTTTTATAAAGGAGGACAACCATACCTGCGGTCATTGCCCCTTCAAGTATTCCCAGTGGCACTTGTGTTGGAATAAAGGCAACCAGAATTTTCCAGAACAGTGGCAAAAATGGAGAGTCTCCCCTTATGCCTGATGCAAGCACAACAGATGTTGTAAAATAGGTCGCCCAGTCAGCCAATAACCCTGCCATGAATCCAGAAACGGCTATATTGATTTTCATTGAGCGTAATGTCTTAAAGGTTAAAAACCCTGCAAAGGAGCCCATGACCCCCATCGATAAGATATCCGCTCCCCATGTGCTCAGACCTCCATGGGCGAGAAAGAGGGCCTGAATTAGTAGAGCGATTGCTGCAACCAGTATGCTAATAGCAGGACCAACGAGTATCCCTGATATTCCTGTTCCGCAGGGATGAGAGCATGTGCCCGCCGTGGGTACGGGGATGGGCATGCATGAGATTATAAAGACTACCGCTGCCATAAGCCCCACAAGTGGTTTAAATGATGGGTCGAGACTCGAAAGTTTCTTTAATCTATACAATCCATAGCCTACAAATGGTATTGCTAACACAAACCAGAGTGCTGCCCAGTTAAATGGTAAAATCCCTTCAGAGATGTGCATCGCATGGACGTTATTGGCAAAAAATAAACAGCAAAGCATTATGAGAGCTGAAAAAAGGTTTCTTATTTTTGAATATTTCATTTCTCCTCCTGAAGCCATGGATGTTATCTTCGATATCTGACCGCCTCATCCGGAGGCATTTGGACAAATTCGTATTGTCCTGGCGGAATGGGATATTCGTCTCGTCCCGGTAGGACAATATCCCTCACGTCGCAGAGGTCTTTTGATTCCTCAATGCGTCGTTCTACAAGCTCTACCAGCGCTTCATCGAATCCGAAACTTTTTCCCAGAATCAATTTCACATGTGGAAATTTTTTTGCTTCCTTCTGCATCATCTCAGGGATATCCAGGAGGAGATGCAGCCCTTCGTGGAGGAAGTAAGGAATGACCAAGACCCTATTGGCCCCCTGGTTTACGCATTTCTCGAAGACCTCATGGAAATGGGGTCCCAGTCTCGAAACGAAGCATATCTCCACCCGAAGGTATCCATATTTTTGTTTTAACCGCTTGGCCACTTCTTCCATATCCTTCCCGGCTCCTGGCACACGACTTCCGTGTCCCATGAGAATAATGGCTTCATCGGGTTTACGATCAATCTCCGGTATGGAATGACTTGTCATGATGCTCCTCTTCATAGGGAAGTTATCTCCATCACTGTTGATGTGCCAGCATCCCAGTTGTCCCACAAAAATGCCTCTTCCTTGCCGTCAGCGATTTGTCTGAAGGCATACCGGATTTGCTCCTCATAGAATTCGCAAAACGAACCTCTACTATTCATTCTGCCATTTATGGTGTAAGCCTCAGCAGGACATGGGGACCCGCAGAAGTGCCGTATTGCGCACCTGGAGCAGGGCTCAATGTCTTCAACCTTTCGGCCCGTTACTTTCTTAAACCCAGGGCTGCTAAGAGCCTGCTCAATCTTGCCGTTGAAGAGATTGCCTCCGCAAAACTCCGGAAGCCCTATGAACTCGCTGCATGGGAAGAGATCTCCCGTGGCCGAGATGGCAAAAAAACATCGCCCTCCGCCGCAGGGAGAGATATCGCACATGAGCCGACGGGCAGTTGGCCCCACAATCCCAACAAGCACATTAGCAAAATTAGCCACTACCAGCTTGCGGCCGGTCTTTTCATACAACTCATAGGCGCGATCAAGGGCCATGAGATAGTTTCTGGCCAATTCACGGTCATGCGGCTTGATCTCGCGGGCTCCCTGAAGCGTGCAGCGGACAGGATTGAGCATGCAAATCGGAACCTCCATGTGATGGAAGAAGTCTACGATTGCAGGGAGTGACCGCATATTTTTGCGCGTGACGGTACAGATCACATTATAACCAGGGTATCCTTTTAACCGTTCCAGAGTGTCAATCACCTTCTTAAAAATACCATCGCCCGCCCAGGTTTTCCTCGTGCGATCTGCGATTTTCCCGATATGGCCATCGAGGGAGAGTCCGATGCCGACTCCGTGAGAAGCAAAGAATTCGATCGCCTCAGCATCGATCAAAATGCCATTGGTTTGGACACCAAAGCGAAAATCATTCTTATACCTCTCTATCCCAGCGAAAACCGCATCCCGGTTGAGCATCGGTTCTGCTCCGTGAAAGACGATCTGGGGAAAGGCTCCTTTGGGCAAGGTTTTCCCGAAAAAGGTCTTCAAAATCTCCAATCCTTCGATGAGTTTCCGCTCCGACATCTGCACGCCGTTCCTTCGCATCGTCTCCGGAATATAACAATAGTCACAATTAAGGTTGCACCGGTCGGTAGGGTTGAAGTACACGGCCGAAGGCTTCAGCTCAAACCGAAGGGTCTTCATCTCAGAGGATAAATCTGCCTGTTTCGACTGGTACTGCCTAAGAAGAGAACTGTTGGTGAGCGCATCCGCCAGTCTCTTTTTTTTCACAAGAGACCAGAAGGCTGTATCAGGTTCGATCAGAGCCATATAGTTGGGATGCTCAATGTCGATCAGTTGAATGGTAGGGCCGTTTCCTGAGTTGAGGTAATGTCCGAGCGATGAAGCTATGGTATCTTTCCCCAAATCTTCCATACTATGTTTCTCCATGAGTTCCATGGTTAACGGTCCCCGGGGCACCCCGCCCACGTTTGGCCGGGTGCAAAGGGGGAACCCTGGTCCTATTTGGTTTTCTTGTTTAACAGAATGTAGTGAGCCAGGCCGGTGCCATTCGCCTTGCACGCTTTCCGATAAGCAATCACATCCTTTCCTTTCTTCCTATTCTTCATCTTCTTCACCTCCTTTCGCTAAGGATTCCCTTTCCGTCCCTTTAAAACAGCGACCGAACAGAGGGCATGGATCACGCTGACGGCCAGGGGACTCCCTCCCCGCCGCCCATTCACGGCGATAAAAGGAACACCTAATGACATCAGTTCCTCTTTACTTTCAATGACATGAACGAAACCGACAGGCATGGCGATCACCAGGGCCGGCCTGATATTTTCTTCCAGAAGGAGACGATTAAGTTCGAGAAGGGCGATCGGTGAGTTTCCAAAAACGGCCAGGCCTCCGTCCAGGATAGGTTTTGCCTTTTGAATGGCGAAGAGGGATCGCGGGAACCCCATCTGGTGCGCCTTCTCAACCACCTCCTCATCATTCACATGACAAACGATGCTGGAAGCGTTGTAACCTGCATGGACTGATCGAAGCCTCGGAAGGGAAAGTCCGGACTGGATCATTCTGGAGTCGACATAGATTGTACTTCCACTGCGTAATGCCTCCGTTCCAATGGCAATGGCATCTGGCGAGAACCTGACAACATCGATAAGGCTGAAATCTCCGGTGGTGTGGATCATACGCCGGACCACCTGCCATTCATCCGGGCCAAAGGGGTGGGAAGACACCTCCTTCTCAATCATCTCCATGGATCGGGCCTCAATCTCCTCTCCGCTCAAAGGGGAGGCATAGAATCGATAAATAAGGGGAGTATGTTTAGGGAACCGATTCCTTAGATTCATGACCTTGCCTCACATTGGGTGATGAAGTTTTCCATGGCCTCAGGCTGAGAGGCCCAGTGGAGGTGCACATAGCTCGCCGAAATCTTGCCTCGCTGAAAGCCTTCGAAGCTTATCGCTTTCGAACGGCTACGTTTGACCCTATAAACCGACTTCCAGAGTTCATCCTTCGGGTCCGCGGTCAATTCGGAGTAGTGGAATTCATGGCCTCTTAACACGGCTCCGCACGCTCCCCAGAGGGAGTTTGCTGCCAGGGTAATTTCCACGTATCCGAGGGATTTTAAGCGGTCGAGCATTCTGGACCAGACCGGCAGGAGGCCAACCATAGGATACCGTTTTTCACCGGTGATCTCAATGCCCCGGGTCAGATACATCAACCCGCCGCACTCCGCATAGATGGGCAGGCCCCTTGAGGCAAATTGTCGAATAGCTTCTCTCATCTCCCTGTTATCCGACAAGCCTTCGGCATGTTCTTCTGGATATCCTCCTCCCAGGTAGAGGCCGTCTAAACCTTCCGGCAGCCCTTTGTCTTCAAGGGGGGAAAACCGGATCAGATCGCATCCCCGCAATGTCAGTTCATCCAGGTTATCGGAGTAATAAAAGTGAAAAGCTCTGTCGTAAGCCACACCGATAGAAACCCGTTTGCGGACGGGATTTCTTTCCGAAAAAGACCCGGGCAGGTTGAGAGGAGGTGCATCTCTCGCCAGTTGAAGGAAGGCGTCCAGGGATGCATGCTTTTCTAGGACGTCCGCCAATTGATGAAGAATCTTCGGCGAGAGATTTTGAGGATCTGCGGTCACCAGCCCCAGATGGCGACTGGGGAGGGTGGGGAAGGCCCCTCTTGGAATGGCACCCAATACGGGCGGAAGGGAAGCGCTTCCCAGGGATTGGGTGAGCCATTCTTTGTGGTGATCCGAACCGCTATGATTGGCTACGATGCCAGCAATTCTTAAATCCCGATCGAATTCGACACAACCTTTTACAATGGCGGCAAGACTACGGGCCATGCCATGGACATTCACGACCAATAATACCGGAGCATCCAGCCAGCGGGCCATCTCCGCTGTGCTTCCCTCAGAGGTTGCCGGGTCGGCTCCGTCAAAAAGCCCCATCACCCCTTCGATCACAGCCATATCCACATCCTTTGTGGTTCGATGGAAAAGCTCCAGGACATATTCCCTCCTGGTCATCCAGCCATCGAGGTTATAGCAGGGCCTTCCCGAGGCGACAGTCAAATAAGAGGGGTCAAGAAAATCCGGTCCGACTTTGAAGGTTTGAACCTGAAGCCCTCTCCGTTTGAGGGAGGCGACCAGAGCCAGGGCCAGAGAGGTCTTTCCCGTTCCGCTCTGGGTTCCTGCAATAACGATCCTCGGCAACGATCGACTCAATATTCAACTCCTTTCTGGGCAGGCCAGCCCTCTTGCAACCCATGCTTGAGGCAACACATCTTTGTGACAGTATCGGCCATTGAAATCAGTCGATCCGTGGCCCCTCTGCCAGTCAATACGATGCAGGAATTCTCATTCCCCTGATTGATGAATTCAAGCACCTGATCCTCATCGAGTAATCTCTTGTCAACGGCTGTACATATTTCGTCGAGGATGATCAGGTCATATCTCTTTGACTGGAGGGCTTTTAGAGCTGTCTGTAAAGCATCCTGTGCGGACTTGCGGTGTTCAGAGAAGGCCGGGTCTTTGGCCGGGGGTGTAAATCCACGGCCCATCTGGATAATTTCAACTCCCGGGAGATGTTGAAGAGCGATTAATTCGCCGGTCGATGGATTCGCTTTTATGAATTGGAGTATTAGTGTTCGCAAACCATGGCCGGTTGCACGAAGGGCCATGCCGAGAGCTGCGGTTGTTTTCCCCTTCCCGTCTCCCGTAAAAATTAAGACACGACTTTTTTCTCTCATGGTCCTTTCTCTCATCGAATCCAATGGGCAATCATCCAGTCCCCACCTATGCTCACCTCAGTCCCATTAATCTGTAGATTTCTTTGATCTTCAAACTCCTCCGGACCACCTCTGCCAGTCTTTCTAAAGCGAGTTCCAGATCGTATACTGCGCAGACCTTCCGAATAGCGGGAAGATTGTGTCGAATCCGCAAACGGTCAATAAACCATCGTCGAAACTCATCCGTATCGAAGATTCCGTGGAGGTAAGTCCCCCAGATTTGGTGGTCTTTTATTCCTCCACCAATAACCTCTCCATCTTCCCGGAGAACGAGAGGAATCAGAGACCCTCCATCTGTCTGGCCATGATGGATTTCATATCCTCGGATCTTTAAGCCTGAAGTTAGATGAGTCCCTTCCGCCCGGACAAGCGTCTTTTGACGATCCATCATGGTGGTGATAGGTAACAGACCAAGTCCTTGAATAGCCGGTTTGTGGGATTCAATCCCATGAGGATCGTCGATCCTTTGACCCAACATCTGGAAGCCGCCACAAATGCCCACCACCTCTGTCCTGCCCTCCACCGCCAGACCAATAATTTTTTCCTCCAGTCCGTTTCGACGCAAATACTCCAGATCACCTATGACGTTTTTGCTCCCCGGGAGGATGAGGGTGTCCGGATGATCGAGGTCCTTCGGCGATCGCACAATTCGAAGATGAACATCCGGTTCGATTCTGAAGGGGTCGAAATCTGTAAAATTCGATATGTGCGGAAGATCAATGACCGCAATCTCGATGCTGTTTGCCTGGGGAGGAGCATCCAACGCGCCGCTCTTGAACTCGACGGAATCTTCCTCCGGTAACCCCGGATCATGGAGATATGGGACTAATCCATAGAAGGGAAGACCTGTATGGTTTTGTGTGTATTGGATGGCCGGGTCGAGGAGGGTTTCGTCTCCCCGAAAACGGTTAATGATAAAACCGGCTAACCGTTTCCGTTCCCAATCGGTCAATACCTCCCAGGTGCCTATGAAAGAGGCAAAAACTCCCCCCCGGTCGATATCACCGATCAAGAGAACCGGAGCTCCTGCATAGTCTGCCATCTTCATGTTCACAATATCGTGGGACTTCAAGTTGACCTCTGCGGGACTGCCAGCCCCCTCGAGGACGATCACATCGAATTCCCTGGCGAGAGAATCGTAAGCTTCCTTTACGGTCTCGAAGGCCTTTGTCTTGTATTCTATATACTTCTCGACCCCCATGTTTCCGAGCGGCTTTCCCAAAAGGATGACCTGTGAACCTGTATCGCTGCTGGGTTTGAGAAGGATTGGATTCATGCGCACGTCAGGATCGAGACGACAAGCCTGGGCTTGAACGACCTGAGCCCGGCCCATTTCTCCCCCCTCCCGGGTTACAAAAGAATTCAAGGACATGTTCTGGGACTTAAAAGGGGCTACCCTGTATCCGTCCTGCAGAAGAATGCGGCACATGGCTGCCGTCAATATGCTCTTGCCGGCATTGGAGCTTGTTCCTTGGAACATGATCGCCTGTCTCTTTTTACGAGCCGGGGCAGATTTAAAGGGAATCCTCAACGCTTTCTTTAGAAGATCGATGAGTTTTAAGTTCTCATCCCTTATTCTGACCGCAACACGAAAAAACCTCTTATCCAGACCGTCGAAATTAGCACATACCCGGATGGCGATGCCAGAAGAAATCATCTGCTTTGCCAGAGCCGGAGCGTCCATATCTTTGCGATCAATACGGACCAACAAGAAATTGGCCTTTCCGGGGTAGACCGTTAGCCCCGAGAGAAATTTCAGTTCATTAAAAAGGAATTCTCTTTCTTCTCGGATGAAGGTCCTGGTCCGTGCGGCATAGGCATCGTCCTGGATTGCGTTCTCTCCTACCGCCTGAGCAAGGGCATTCACTGACCAGGGAGGTGTTATTTTCCTTATTTTCTGGATCACGTCATGTTCGGCAATGGCGAAACCCAATCTCAATCCCGGGATGGCATAGAGCTTGGTAAAAGAACGAAGGATGATGACATTGGGGGGCCTTTTCTGGATCAAACTTTCCATTCCTTCGACGAAATCCAGGAAGGCTTCGTCGATGACAAAGATGGTGGAAAGATGCTTTAAGGCCAGGGTTCGCAGGGCGAAAGGATCGACCAGCAGACCAGTTGGGTTGTTGGGCTGCCCGATAAAAACCAATTGGTCACCGCAGATTTTCGAATCAAGAAGAGATAGATTGAGTTGAAAAGCTTCTTCCTCTTTGAGAAAGATCTTTTCCACAGGTTTTCCTGCGAGGGCTACAGCCTTCCCATAATCGGCGTAGGAAGGAACAGGGATGAGGGCCCGAGCGATGGGCAATGACCGGGGCAGTAAGTAGATGATCTCGCTGGACCCATTTCCCACCAGAACCTCTTCTTCTCTCGACCCATAGCATGTGGCAATGGACGCTTTGAGTAAGGAACAATCTGGATCAGGATAGTGGACGATGGAACTCAACTGAGAACTGATCAAGGAGCGAAGCCATTCCGGAGGGCCTAAGGGGTTAATGCTCGCTGAGAAGTCCAGAAGGTCCTTTGCAGGTCGACCCGAAGCCTTGGCCAACTTTCTTATATTTCCACCATGCTCATCATCTGTCATTGCCTATAACCTTTTCTCACAGTTTGAGTGCCCCCAAAAGATCACAAAAAGGGATCCATTTCTTTAATTCTAAGGCTATGTCTTTCCCTCTATCGAAAACCAATTTAAAAACTCAGTTTGATTCCCCCAAAGAAGGAAATCCCCGGAGTTCCATAACCTTTTACTTCTTCGTACTCTTTGTCGAAAAGGTTTTCGACACGACCAAAGATCTGGAAATTTTTGGTCAGCTCATAGGATGTGGCCAGATTCACCAGGGTGTATCCGTCAAGCTTGACTCTCCGGGTGAAAGTGGATGGGTCCATATCATCCCTTTTCCCCACATAGGTTACTCCTAGGTTTATGTTTCCTTTTTTGAGAAAAGAGTAGTCCAGATCGAGGCCGAATTTATTTTTCGGTCTCCTGAGAAGATCCCGATCCGTCCTTTTGTCCTCTGTGTCGGTATAAGTGTAGTTGAGTCGGAGGGTTAACTCCTCAATAGGTTTTGCTGCAACAAAAAGCTCAGCGCCTTCGGTTTTGGCCTTGGCAATATTGATATATCCCTTTGTGAAATCAAACTGGATGAGGTCTTCAATATCGTTTTTGAAGTAAGTTGCACCAAGAACCAATCTGTTTTTGAAGAAGTTCTGTTCAATTCCAAAATCCCATCCTTTGCTCTTCTCAGGTTTGAGATTCTTATTGCCAATTGGACCCCACAAGGTGGCAGGGGCAAATAATTGATAGAGAGAGGGAGCCTTAAAGCCGGTGCCAAAGGTTCCCTTGAGTTTGGTATCCGTCTTTCTAACCAGATAAGCAGGAGCAATCCGGTAAGTGGTCTCTGTGCCGAAGCGGCTATGGTCATCAATGCGGATCCCAACAGTTCCAAAGAATTGGTCCCACAGGTTAAACTGGTCCTGGAGGTAATAGCCTTTCATATTTGCCTTCTTCTCCGGAAAGAGGCTCTGGTCAGGTCCCCATATGCTTTCCGAATAATATTTCGACTTTCCTTCTTCCCTCTCATATTCAAAACCAAAGATGAGCTTATTGGTTTTGTGAAGTTCGAACTGATGCTGCCAGTCCAATTTTAATAATTGACCCTTGTAGTTTCCCCGTTCGAAGTCGAAGGGGTGCTGAGGATCTTTTTTGTTTTTATAATTTCTCTCATGGTCATTCACAGCGAGGCCCAATCGTTGATGCCAGAACTTATCGAAAAGAGATAGTTCTGCCTGGGTCTTTAAAAAGAACTGTTTTGAATGCTGAACATAGTTCGGGTCGTCCGCAATCCCGACTCCAAATACCCACGTATCAAGTTCAGATTTTGCGTTAATCGAACGGAGCATAAAATCAACGTTTAGATTCTCAAGAGGAGTGAAACCCAGCCTTGCCGAGAGAGAGGTGCTTTCATAACCATCCCTCTCATAATTCCCATTCTTCTTACTTGCAGCAGAAATTCCATCCGTATCGAAGCGAGATACTCCAAGTGAGTAATTAACCCATTTATTTCCTCCACTGACTCCTGCTGTCTCTCTGAAAGTTGTATACGATCCCCCTTCAGCAGATAAAAAGAACTTTGGCTTCCCTTCACCTTTTTTGGTAATGATGTGGATCACACCACCAATGGCATCAGAGCCATACAAGGTGCTTTGTGGACCACGAAGGACTTCGATGCGCTCAATATTGTCGACGGTTAAATGGGCAAAATCATAAGAGCGTCCCGGGGAGATAGGGTCATTCACTTCTACCCCATCAATCATTACCAATGTATGTTCAGAATTGGCGCCTCTGATGAAGATGGATGCACTCATTCCCGCCCCCCCGGTTCGCACCACATCCAGGCCTGGGATGCCTCGGAGGACTTCTAAGACCGAAGCCTTCTGTTTTTTTATGATCTCTTCAGATGGAATGCTCGTGATTGAACTGGCAATCTCTTCAATCGGGGTTTCAACCCGGGTGGCAGTGACGACGACTTTTTCAAGGGTCACCTCCTTCTCCTGTGCCATAAGAGAAAAGGGAATTAAGATGAAAAGAAAAGAAGTGATGAAAAGAATGAAACGTTTCATAGAAACCTCCCCGGCCCGCTAAGGGGGCCTAAAATAGAATTTGGCCGACCTGTCTGCCCGCAGGCCAGGCTTGCCCACCGAAGCGAATGCTTCGCGCAGGCGGGGGAGAAGGGTTCAAAAAAAAACCCCAGCCTTCGTTTTGAAGACTGGGGTTTTTACCCGCAAGGACCCTTCACAGTCTTATCCTCGAAGACTTCTTCGTGAAGCATATCCAGGCCAGGTTTTCTGACTCTCCCGACCTTAACTCGCCTTCCCATCCTGCCCCTTCGATCCTTCGATAAGCTCAGGACTCAGGGCTTCGGATAGTGGCTTTTTTTGTTAAGGCACTTACCCCTAAAATATGGGGTCGGGAATACAGCGGCGGGTCCGTCCCCGACTTTGACGGGGTTCCCTTTTCCCGGATACCACTGATTCAATTGGTTTTCATTTAACAGATTAAGAAAAGGTTTGTCAAGATTTACTACCGGGAAAGAAATGTTTGGACTTCTTCTAATGCTGGAATTCCTTTTCTTCCGCCAATTTCGCGGCATTTGAGGCCGGCTGCGGTATTGGCAAATCTTAAAATCTCTTTCACCTCCCAATTCTGGAGGAGGCCATAGATGAATCCTGCGTGAAAGACATCGCCTGCTCCGGTAGTGTCAACCGCCTTTATCTTGAACCCTTCGACATATAAAATTTCTCCGTTGACTAAGGCCATAGCGCCTTCATGCCCCAACGTGGAGCAGAGAAATCCGGAAGTCAGTTTTTGAAGTTCGAAAAGAGCCTTCTCGCGATCCGGACTTCCTGTCATCAAAGCTGGAAATCGGGACGAGGTGATGACAAAGTCGATCTCCCTGATCAATTCTCCGGTGAGGGGTTCGACCTTATCGATGTCGATGACGGTCGGGATTCCTTCCTGCCTTGCCCATCGGGCGCACCGGATAGCCGCGCCGATATCATGTCCATCCAGGTGAAGGATTTTGCCGGAGCAAACCTCTTCCTTCCGAAGTTCTCCCTCGCGATACATCAGTCGTTCATCGCGGTCCCAGAGGATTGTCCGTTCGCTTGATATGCCGTCCACAAGGATGATGGCGAATTGATTGGTAGCTTCGGGTTCGACCGTAACAGACGAGACATCGACCCCCTCCTCCTGAATAGAATGAAGAGAGAATTGACCGAGTTCATCACTGCCCACTTTTCCGATATATTTCGTTTTCGCTCCCCATCGGGTCAGGGCCACCATCGCGGTTGCTACCTGGCCTCCACCCTGTTTGAAGAATTGACGGATCCTCATCTTCGAATTGAGCGCCGGAAATTCAGGGACGACGGTAAGAAAGTCCACCGAGTTGAGGCCCATCCCCACCACATCAAAAGGTCTGTCTTTCGGAAAGGAGAGATTGAATCGCATGTTTTCTTTTATTCAATGTGGATAACGCAACACATCAGCCACATGGCGTTTTCGTGTCGGCTGCCTTTGCCTTCTCAGAGGTGTCATCGCTTATTCGAACTCCTCTGATTCCTCTGCAGGATAGAAGAAATAGAGGTCTTCCCGGTTGATTATGCTTGCATCGCTTTGTATTAGAAATTCTTCTTCTTGCTTCCGGAATACGATTGCCGCCTCTTGCAACCGATTCAGCTTCTCGATGGCTCCATTGTCCTGTAATAACTTAATCACTTCTTGATAAAGTTTCTCACTCCCTCCGATGAGCTTGCCTTCCTGCAGAATTTTGCACGCCACCATGTTTTTGAACGTATCAAAACAGACCTGCTCTCGAACCCGCTCCATTTTTTTGACCACGTAATCAATCTCTTCATTGATAGCGGGTGATTTGAGGAACTTATATTTCTCCTGATAGATGGCACTATCCAGTTTCGTGATAAAATCGTCGGGCACGTTGTCCTTCAGAATCACGACAAGATCGATATCGGATCCCCGGACCATCCTTCCTGTGCTTCGTTCCGGTCGGGGGACATCATGGGCCATATCGTATACAATGTCACCGGCCAAGATGAAACAGATTTGCTCATGGGGCCAGGTATTTCCGAACGGTGCTTTCACGACCTCTACAAGGTTACGAGCGAGCTCCATTTTCGATCGACTCACTTGTACGATATGAGAAGATATTTCCTCGCCCCTTTTTTCAACGAGGATGGGTTTTTCCGCCAATCCTACCACGGAGTAAGTGAGGAATTCCCTGAGGATAGATGGAGAAAGACGTGCAAAGCCGTTCACCTGCCGATCGAACCTGAGATATCTAACTCCTACGGACTTAACCCGCAGATTGTTCGAGGTTTTGCATGTTTGCCACAGAAGAAGGTTGTCGCCACTTATGAATTTTTTTATCTCTGATCCTGTGAGGGGCCCGCGGGTGTTGAGGAGGTTAATAATCTCTTCTTCCATAAAACCTTTGAATCGAAAAGAGATCCACAAACCCTTTCGATTACACGATTCTGATGTCAATCTTTTTTTCTTTGAGGATCTCTTTGGACGTTAACAGTTCCCTTGCGGCGATTTTATCTAATACGTAGACAAGATGACCGCCCCTTTTGGCATACACCTGTCCGTATGAGATGGGGATATCCGGAGTGACCTCCCCCAGGAGGGATTCAGCAACGGGTCTGACTTTTCTCTCACCGTTTGCCAGCAATATCACGGTTTTCGCCTGGTACACAAGCTCTGCCCCCATGCTCACCGCATAATGGGGAGACTCTTTTTTTGACGTGAAATGACCATCGGCAACGGCATTTGCGATCGTGTTATCATCAAGTTTTACGAGCAGCACCTGGCCATTTTTGAAGGGAATGCCCGATTCGTGAAATGCCACATGGCCTCTTCCACCAACACCGATAATCTGAAGATCAATTCCCCCGGCTCTCCTGATCTTGCGCCTGTAACCATCCAATATAGCCGTTTTTATCCAGGCGAGGTACATGGAAGCCGGTTTAGCCTTAATAACGACTGATTTTCCGGCCTCCCTGCCCAGTTCCTCCCAGTCCTCAGGATAAGTTTTCAGTTCCTTTATCAACTGCTTCTGATCTATCAGGGATCCGTAAGGCAGACTTGTTTCGATAAACTTCTTTTTGAGAAGGCCGAAAAATTCTTGAATCATAAAGTAACAGTAGCTTTCCGGATGCATCACCCGCTGTTGTATGTTTTCTCCTGGGAGGCCAACATATTCATCGAGATTGAAACTCCTGATCCGTCCACTGTCAAACGCTCCCTCGTTTGTCGCCTTTGCCAGGCGCTTATAGAGACCGGTTGGTGAGTTACCTGTGGCCAGCCCCAGAACAAATTCCTTCTTTTGTCGAATTGTCCGGATAATATTTTTTTTGACAACATCCGTAGCCACCTCACTCATATGCTCGAAATCAGAAGTGATCCATACAGTAATTGGCATAAGCTTGCTCCCTGGTTCTATCAACCGATGGTATTCTTTACGACCTCAGCAATCTGCTGGCAGTATTTCTCCGTAAGTTCGTGGGTTGGTCCCTCTACCATGACGCGACACATATTTTGAGTGCCCGAATATCGCACAAGAATCCGGCCATCGTCACCGAGTTCAGACTCTACCCGTTTAATCACCTCCATGACTTTTGGCAACGAGGAAATTTCAGGTTTGCTCTTTACATCTACATTGATCAGCTTCTGCGGGTAGATCTCCATCATCTTCGAAAGTTCCGACAAAGGTTTGCCGGCCTCAACCATAGCCGCAATCAGTTGTATAGCGGTAATGATCCCATCACCTGTGGTGTGGTGTTCGAGGAAAATCATGTGGCCGGCCTCCTCTCCACCAATGATCCCTCCCAAACGGACCATATCTTCCAACACATAACGGTCTCCCACTACCGAGGCATGGTGTTGAATGCCAACCTTCTTGCAAGCCACCTTAAGCCCAAGGTTGCTCATCACGGTGCTGACCAGCAGATCGTTCTTGAGCTTTCCTTTTTCCTTGAGATTCCGGGCACAGATGATCAGAATCTGATCCCCGGAAATTTCCTGTCCTTTCTCATCCACCGCAATCAGCCTGTCACCGTCGCCATCAAAGGCGAGTCCAATATCGGCTCTTGCCTCCAGCACCTGTTTCCTGAGATCCTGAGTATGCTGAGATCCGCAATGGTCATTGATGTTGAGACCATTGGGGGTATTGTGGATGACCTCCACGTTGGCGCCAAGCTCAAAGAATGTGGCTGGAGCAACTTTGTAGGTGGCCCCATTTGCCGTGTCGATGACAATCTTTATCCCTTCCATCGTTAAATTTCGGGGGAAAGTATTCTTCAGGAACACAATATAACGCCCATGCACATCTTCCAACCGGAAAGCCTGTCCCATCTCTCTGGCAGGTGGGACCCTCTCCGGCAATTTATTTTCCAGTATGAGCTCTTCAATCTTTTCTTCTTCATCATCAGAGAGTTTCGCCCCGTTGCTGGAAAAAATCTTGATTCCATTATCCTGATATGGGTTGTGGGAGGCAGAGATCACGATGCCGGCATCCGCTCGCATGCTCTGCGTTACGAAGGCGATGCCTGGCGTTGGAAGCACCCCTACAAGGTAGGGGTGTCCTCCCATCGAAGTAATACCGGATTCCAGGGCGCCTTCAAGCATATAGCCTGATATGCGGGTATCCTTTCCGATAATGATCCTCGTCCTATGATTCGGTTTTTTCAACAGGTAAGTCATCGCTTGACCCACAGAAAAAGCGATCCGAGCATCCATAGGATATCGATTTGCCTCTCCCCTTATCCCATCTGTTCCGAACAGCTTCCCCATACCTTTTCCTCCTCAGGTCGGATTTGAACGATATTTTTTAAACATATTCAATGCAGGCAAAGCTTTTCCTGCTTGCTCACAGATAAGATTTACGATGGCATCGAGCCATTTTGTACCGCCCGCAGAAACATGGGGGGGTAAACCTTGGATGACCTCGACATAGTTGTCGCCATGTTCCTTTTTATGTTTTACTAATGCGTTGAGGAATGAGTCCCGTTTTTCCTCACCGGCAGTGTTACTGACATCACTGGTCAACAGTTCTTCAAGCCATTTACCTTTTTCAGAAAACGCCTGTTTGGCTCTTATGATTTCAGGGGCGCCTTTTTCTTTATCAGAGGATACGGACGTCTTGGCGGCCATATCCTTGAGGCGCTTCATCCTCTCCTCTCTGGCTATCTGAAGATTTTCAAGTATGGCTGCCAAAATCAGATGACCAAATTCCTGATGTTCAAAGAACATTCTTCGTACATGAAGATACCACTGCTCTAAAGCTATCAAATTTGCAATATAAAGGATGTTGTTTTCCACCACGCGAGAAAGATTTGGATAGGCCCTGGGAGTGAGGCCAACAATCTTGGCAGAGGGACTCTTACCAACAATCAGTTGTTTCTCCATGTCCACATCCTCACGGAGGATTGATCCGGCAGCAACAACGTCGCCGTAACCGATTCGAAGAGGCCCGACCATACCCCCCTGTCCCCCGAGGAAAATCGGCGGTTTGTTGAGCATGACGCCACGAGGGACATCACCGATTAAGGATGCAGTGGTCTTGTCTCCTTCCGGGGTAAAGTTGAAGTGAATATAGGAGCTTCCCACTTCGCTATGGTCCTTGCGGCTCGTGCCTCCTGCCATGAGGCAGTCACAAAAATTGATAAGACTCCCAAGAGTAACGAAAGGGAAGAGAATGGTATGTTTCAAACCAACGCAGTGTGCGCCGTTGGCCTGTTCTTCAAGCAAGCACGCTTCACGAACATGTCCACCGAGTCCCATGTTCGCCTTTTCAAGAAAAACCGATTTTTTAAAAAACCCCCCCTTCAATTCTACCTTAGGCCCAAGCTGACAGTTATCCACTGTTACAGGGGCTTCGTAACCAAGCTGGACCCCTGAAGAGATGACTGTCTTTTCTCCATAAATCCGGCAACCGGGGTAGATCTTGACACCCTTGCCCGAGATTTGATCGATATTGACTTCGTCGCCCACATCGATGGTGAGTGGGGTGGGAATATTCACCCCTTTTCTGATGAGCTGTTCAATTTTGTTATAAGATATGGGTTTTAGGTCCACCTTTTTCTCTCCAACATTCCGAAAAGGATTTTATACATAGATTCCATATGTAAACCAATATCGATATTTTTTCAACAAGTTATTACACTTTAAGTTGAGCGATTTTTAATCAAGAGTTCCAAGTAGTGAGTCATTGCGAGCCCCCTAAGGGTATGCGGTAATCTTAAAAAATCATGAGATTACTTCAGCTTCCCCTTGCCTGCCTACCGCAAGAAGGCGAGTCAAGCAATGAACCGCTCAGCTTAGGGTGGTGACAACAATTTGCTAACCACAACCAGGAAAAATTGAAGGTTGACTAAAAAAATGTGTCATTGTATAAAAAGATAGATTTAAAAGGAGATACAAATTGGAAGGTATTGCCTCCGTTATTCTTGCGGCAGGGAAAGGAACCCGGATGAAGTCGGACCTGGTGAAGGTCCTCCACCCCATTCTGGGACGTCCCATGCTCTCCTATACGGTTGATCTTTCCCTCCATCACATCAAAGCTGAGAAAACCATTGTGGTCATCGGTCACCAGGCAGATCAGATTGAGGAGCGGTTTGGGGATTCTCGAATCGAATTTGTCCATCAAGATGAACAATTGGGCACGGGTCATGCGGTCTTGCAGGTTCTTCCCTTTCTGCGTGGATTTACGGGGATAGCGCTCATCCTTTGCGGAGATGTTCCATTGGTGAAAGCGGAGACTCTCCGGTCTTTTATTGACACCTTTTTGGAGAATCATTCGACCATTGCGGTGCTGACCGCCGTGGTGAAAAACCCCTATGGATATGGCCGGATCATAAGGGGTGAGGAGGGCTGGCTGGAAAGGATTGTGGAGGAGAAGGATGCTTCGAATGAGGAGAGACTGATCCGGGAGATCAATACGGGAATCTACTGTGTGAGATCTGCCTTTTTGATGGAAGGCCTGAAGGAGATCGGAAAAGAGAATGTCCAGGGCGAATACTATCTGACCGATCTGGTCGAGGTGGCAAGGAAAAGAGATTTGAGATGTTCCGCTCACATGGTCGCTGATCCGGTGGAAGTGATGGGAATCAATACCCGGGTGGACCTGGCCACCGCCACAGAAGTGCTCAGGCAGGAAAAAGTTCAAGAGCTGATGCTGTCGGGAGTGACCATTGTTGATCCAAGAACGACCTATGTGGATCGAACCGTGGAAATAGGTAAGGATACAACCCTCTATCCGAATTGTACACTTCAGGGAAGAACACGGATCGGAGAGCGATGCGTTATTGAACCGAACTCAAAGATTTCAGATACCGAAATCGGCAATGGGGTAACGATCCGTTCCTACTCGGTGATCACGGAAAGCAGGATCGAAGAGGGGGCCGTCATCGGGCCCTTTGCCCATCTGAAACCACTGAACGAAGTGAAGACCAACGTGACGAAGGATGTTCCAGAAGGAGCGCCTGCCATCAGCCGTGTCAAGCAGAAGAACATCAGAGGGTGGAGCAAGAAGATCGAGCTTCACCATAAGAAGGGCAGAAAGAAAAAGGTTTAAACCATGTGCGGTATTGTCGGATATGTGGGTTCGAGGAAGACCGCTGATGTCCTCATGGATGGATTGAAAAGGCTGGAGTACCGCGGGTATGACTCCTCGGGCATTGCGGTCTTTCATCGGGGGAAGATAGAGATCCGACGAAATGAGGGTAAGTTAAAAAAGTTAGAAGACCTGATCAAAGGGGAAGGCTTTGATGGAAAAATCGGGATCGGACATACCCGATGGGCAACACATGGAAGGCCCTCTGATGAGAACGCCCATCCCCATAAAGCAGGCAGGGTGGCCGTGGTTCATAATGGAATCATCGAAAACTATCTTTCCCTGAAAGAATTCCTCAAAGGAAAGGGACGTCACTTTACCTCTGAAACGGATACCGAGGTTATTTCACATCTGATCGATGAGTTTATTGAAGCAGGTTCTTCTTTCCAGGATGCCGTGAGAATGACCCTGGATAAGATTCGAGGCTCTTATGCTTTAGGAATTCTTTTTGAAGGGGATGAGAAGCGTTTGATTGCAGCCCGGAAGGAAAGCCCTCTGGTGATCGGTCTTGGAAAAGGAGAATATTTTATCGCTTCAGATATTCCTCCGCTCCTTCCCTATACCAGAGACGTCATCTTTATGGAGGATGGGGAGTTTGCCATTCTCTCTCAAGAAGGAGTGAAGGTCTACGATCGAAAGGGCGAAGAGATTCTGAAAG
The DNA here is from genome assembly GCA_018333535.1 of Deltaproteobacteria bacterium. Taxonomy (GTDB): domain Bacteria; phylum Desulfobacterota; class BSN033; order BSN033; family UBA1163; genus RBG-16-49-23. Next base: position 29,758 of record JAGXTA010000192.1, read on the forward strand.
AACCGAAGCGCATCAACTGGACGCCGCTCATGGCTGAAAAGGGTGGATATAAGCATTTCATGCTCAAAGAGATCTTTGAACAGCCCAGGGCTGTCATTGATAGCATACGGGGCTATCTCTCCGAAGAAATGGGCGATGCGATTTTCGAGGGAATCCATCTGGATTCGACATCCCTGAAAGAGATCCGGCGAATCTGCCTCATTGCCTGCGGCACTTCTTTTCATGCCGCCCTGGTGGGAAAGTTTCTCATCGAGGGGTTTTGCCGCATTCCTGTGGAAGCGGACATCGGCTCAGAGTTTCGTTACCGGAACCCGATCCTGGGAAAGGACACCCTTCTTATGGCCATCTCTCAATCCGGTGAGACCGCTGATACCCTTGCCGCAATGAGGGAGGGAAAGAGGCGAGGAGCAGTGACCCTGGCCATCTGTAATGCCGTGGAATCGTCCCTGGCAAGGGATGCGGACCATGTCATCTACACTCACGCCGGGCCTGAGATCGGAGTGGCTTCTACCAAAACCTTTATCACCCAACTGGTCGTCCTCTTTCTTCTGGCCCTTCGTATCGGAAGAGAACTGGGCCACCTCTCTCTTGATGAAGGAAAAGCACTGATTGAGGCCCTGATCAAAATCCCCCATCAGATGGAGGAGATGCTCAAAGCCTCGAAAGAAGTTTTGGAGATCGCCAAGAAATACCTCTACGCCAGAGATTTTCTTTATATCGGAAGGGGGATCAACTATCCCATCGCCCTGGAGGGGGCATTGAAGTTGAAGGAGATCTCCTACGTCCATGCCGAGGGCTATCCGGCCGGCGAGATGAAACATGGTCCCATTGCATTGATTGACCGGGAGATGCCGGTCGTTGTGCTTGCTACCCGCAACGAGGTCTACAATAAGATGGTTTCCAATGTCGAAGAGGTAAAGGCGAGAGAAGGAAGGGTGATTGCCCTTGCCTCCCGGTCCGATCAGGAAATTGTAAAAAAGGCGGACGATATGATCTCTATTCCTGAAACACACCCCTCTCTTGCCCCGATTCTGCTCACCATACCCCTTCAGCTCCTGGCTTACTACATGGCTGATTTAAAAGGCACGGATGTGGATCAGCCAAGAAACCTGGCCAAAAGCGTAACGGTCGAATAATTTAAAAAATCATTGCAAAATATAAAATGCAAAGTTAGCATTGAAAATTGTTAATTTTGCAATTTACAATTTAAAATGATTTCTTTATTTAACGATCTCAATCCAGTTCAGGAGAAGGCGGTTCTTGAAACCGAGGGGCCCCTGCTCGTTTTTGCTGGCGCGGGTAGCGGAAAGACCCGAGTCCTCACCTACCGCATCGCCCACCTCATTCGAGAAAAGGAAATTTCGCCCAGGAATATTTTTGCCGTCACCTTTACCAACAAGGCCGCGGATGAGATGCGGGAGAGAGTAGAGCATCTCCTGGGAGGGTCGGCGAAAGGGGCCTGGATATCCACCTTTCACTCCGCCTGCGCCCGCATCCTGAGACAGCATATCGACCGTTTAGGGTTTGGAAGAAACTTTGTCATCTATGATGAGGAGGACCAGGAACGGCACCTCAAGGTCGTCATGAAAGAACTGGACCTTGACTTCAAGATGTTTCACCCCAGGGCCATGCAGTCCAGGATCGACCGGCTGAAGAACGAAGGAATCACGCCGGATCAATATCATCCCTCGCAGTTCAACATCTTCGAGAAGAGATTGGCTCTCGTCTATCAACGGTATCAGGAGGATCTGCGTCGAAATAATGGAGTCGATTTTGGGGATCTCCTCCTCTTTGTGACTCTTCTCTTCAGAAAATTTCCAGACGTCCTCAGGTTTTATCAACATCTTTGCCGCTATGTGATGGTGGATGAGTTTCAGGATACGAACCTCATCCAGTATCAACTGATCAGGCGGCTGGCGGAGGGGCATCGGAATGTCTGTGTCGTCGGGGATGATGACCAATCGATCTACCGGTGGAGAGGGGCGGAGGTTGGAAATATCCTGAATTTCGAGAGAGACTTCCCCGGGACAAAAGTGGTTACCCTGGAGCAGAACTACCGCTCCACTCAGCATATCCTCCGGGCGGCCAATCATGTGGTTAAGGAAAACCGTTTGAGAAAAGAGAAGGCCCTCTGGACGGAAAATCCGGAAGGAGAACTTCTCACCCTCTATGTATCCGAGGATGAAGCGGATGAGGCGCGTTTCGTCGTTCGAAAGATTTCAGAGCATGTCCAGCGCTCTTTTCCCGAAAACCCGGGAAGCGCGGGCAGGCCTTATCGCGATATCGCCGTCTTCTACCGAATCAATGCCCAGTCCCGTGCCATCGAAGAGGAACTGGTCAAGCATCAGATCCCTTATACGATCGTGGGAGGGATGAAGTTTTACGAGCGGAAAGAGATCAAAGACATCCTGGCTTACCTGAAGCTCATTGTCAACCCATCGGATGGGATCAGTCTGAAACGGATCATCAATCATCCCCCCAGAGGGATCGGAGAGAAGACCATGGAAAGAATCACTGTCTTCTCAAGAGAGAATGGCCTTCCTCTCTATGAGGGAATGAAAGAGGCCCTGAAAGAGGATTGGCTTCCTCCCGGGGTCCGGGAAAAGATCGGAGGATTTATCCAACTGATGGAAGAGCTTCGTCAGGAAGCCGAGACCCTCTCTCCCAGCCAGTTGACTTTGGACCTCCTTGCCAGGACCGGATACCTCGAACGGTTGAAGGAAGAAGGGACGGACAGTGCCCTTTCGAGGATTGAGAATATCGACGAACTGGTTAATGTGTTGACCGAGCTTGAACGGGGGGATGAAGTCGACCAGACCCGACCACGGGAGGTTTCTCTGGAAAGTTTTTTGGATAAGGTCTCTCTGGTCTCGGATGTGGATCTCTATGAAGACCGGGAGAATCGGGTCTCCCTGATGACCCTGCATTGCGCCAAGGGGTTGGAATTCCCCGTCGTCCTCATGGTCGGAATGGAAGAGGGCCTCCTCCCGCACTACCGGAGGGGCGAAGAAATGGAGGATCTTGAGGAGGAAAGGAGGCTCTGCTATGTGGGGATCACACGTGCAAAGGAAAAACTCTATCTCTCGCGAGCGGAAAAACGTTCCACTTTTGGAGTGGGCAGGGCCAATCTTGCCTCCCGATTTCTTGACGAACTTCCCTTTGAGCTGATTCAGGTCGAAGAGAGGGAAAGAAGAAGGGAAAGTCTATTCTCACAGGAGGCCTCGTGGTTTGATGATTTCAGCCGTTCCGGAGAGGAGACGGATTTCCCGTCGCAGGAGAATGGTTTCTCAAGCAAGGAAGGTGTGGTATTGAGCCCTGATGGATTCTATCCCCTCCGGACAGGGATGAGGGTGAGACATCCCAAATTCGGCGACGGAAGGGTGAAGTCGATCGAAGGGATGAATGAGGATCAGAAGGTCACCATCTTTTTTCAATCAATAGGCCCTAAACGTCTGAAAACCCGATATGCGAATCTGGAAATCCTTGAATAAGAAGAGATAGGGAGAAACATCTTTGTCCCCCTACCTCCCCACCACCCCATCTCCCTACCGTTGGAGGTAATGATGAAGACTTATTTCATTCTGTCGGCAATCGGGAAGGACCGGCCGGGGATTGTGGCCGATGTTTCTGAGGTCATCTACGGATGCGGAGGAAATATTGAAGATTCCAGCATGAGTCTCCTCCGGAATCATTTTGCACTTCTTCTCCTCTTTTCAACCGACAGTGAGGCGGTGAATCAGAAGCTTTCGTCTGGCTTGAAGCGTCTTGAATGGGAGAAGAACTTGACCGTCTTCTACTCTCCGGTCACTTTTGAGGAGGCTTATCCCAAAGCCGGGGAGCAGACCGACCGGTATAAAATCACCACGTCCGGAGTAGACCATGCGGGTATTGTCTTCAAGGTCTGCCGCCTCTTGGCCGATCGTAAAGTCAACATCATCGATATGAAAACCCATCGGGTGCTGTCTGCTGAGAGCGGAACTCCTCTTTTTGAAATGGATATTGATGTAGAGGTTCCTCACTCTGTCTCCGAACAAGGGTTTAGGGAAGATCTTCATCGCCTGGCCAACGAACTGATGATCGATCTGGTGTTGCGGAAGGCGTAAAAAGGTTTCTGAAAAACTACTTTTTACTCTCTGATTACACAAATTTCAATCATTGATCGCACAGATTATCATTTTTTAATGGTTTCAGCGTTGGCAAAAAAACTGGTTTGGAAGTACGAAAGCGGATCTGTTACCCGGATACGTCCCTGGCTGTAAGGTCTTCTCAAGTGGGCAGTAATTTGAGTGGCCTTATCGGGTTTCAAACGTTCAGTATAATAGAGAAGCGATTTTGAAATCTCATCATCCGACCACTTAACTTCAATTAGTTCCTCAAGATGATTTTCCTTAAGAATGACAAAATCGATCTCCCGCCCTTCCTTGTCACGAAGATAACGGAGTTCATAGCGGTAACCATCACGGTCTTCCAAAAAGTGGAGTCGTTTTAGCAGGGAAGTTGCCACAAGATTCTCAAACCGTTCCCCTTCACCCGCAAGAACATCCGCATTGTCGAAGAAGTAGACTTTAGGGGGTTTAAGCACAGCCCTGGGCAGAGATTTTGTATACGGGCGAACTGTAAAAAGAAGATACATCCTTTCAAGAACATCAAGCCAGACTTTGGCCGTCTTGGCTGAAATCTGGAGATCGGTTGCTATGTTCGAAAGGGTGACCAGCCCGCCCACTCGCTGACGCAACATATCCAGAAAAAGTCCGAGAAGTTGAATGTTTCGTATGGATTCCAAATCCCTTATATCTTCACGGAGAACGCGATCAAAGCGCTCCCTCCTCCATCGTCGAGCGTCCCGTTCATCCCCACGGATGAAAGGTTCTGGGAAACCACCAAGCGCCATTAATCTTTGAAATCCTTCTTTGGGAGAAATTCCATTTGGCAACTCATCGAGAGTAAAGGGATGGAGTCGCCAGGGATGATATCGCCCCATGAGCGAATCCCCTCCGCGCCGGTATATATCGAGACGTGCTGAGCCTGTTACAAGAAAGGCATGTGATGGATGGGAAACATCGTAAACACCTTTGATCCATGTTTTCCATTTAGGAAATTTGTGCAGTTCATCGAAAACCAAAAGCCTGTCATCTCTGTCCCATCTCTTTTTGAGGATATCCTGACGATCTTCATCCAGATCCCAGTCCAGGTATCTGCCTGAGGGAAAGTCGCTTGAGAGAATCCTTTTGGCGAGAGTGGTTTTTCCCACCTGGCGGGGGCCGCTTATGAAAACCATTTTTGATCGAAGATCATCGAGGATATAAGGGGTAATGTATCGCATAGGGCTATAATAACCTAAACTACAAAATAGTCAAGGCTATTTTGGCATAGACTACAAAATAGCCATACCCGCTAATTGTAAAAAAAATTGTGGAACCCGGAGTCACCCCTGATGAATACGTTTTATCAAAAAAGGTGCTACGACAAGGTAATCCTTCATGGAGAAGCGTCAATCTTAAACAATGGAAGTCATTTGCCTCCCTCATCACCCCCCTTTAGCAAAGGGGGCGTGAGGGGGATTTGGGACTTTATTTTCTGATCTTCCGTTCGTCCTGAGGTTCTCGAAGGATGAACGGAGAGTTTTACAGCAGAATCTGTTTTATTCAATCTAATCAACAACATCCCAACGCCAGCGTCAGACGGATCCTTTCCGCCGATAAAGCCCCTTTTTAGGGTGGATATCGATATTTGGATTCTCCACTCCCGATCGGAAGAGGGGGTGAGGAAGGATTTCCCAAATAATCGGAAAGAAAACCAAGGAACAGATTTTGTTATAATATCGAAGTCTTTTGCAAGGGCACCATTTTGGCAGGAAACCCTCGGTTGGGGTGGGCCAAAACTACCCCCGGGTTGGCTCAGCGATTCCTGTAATGGTGAAGGTCAGAATGCACCCCGGCATTCCACATTTGAAGTGGAAATGTGCAATCCATGATGGATTGGAGTGTAGTCGAACGTTGGAATTGAACTACCACCAGCTACAAGCTGGTGGATTCTCTACTGACTGAAATCAGCTAAAGACAAAACAACCAGCACAGAAATCCTCACGAGGGAAAACCTGAAAAACCTGCACACAGTGTGCATACTAAAGTATTCGCCTAAAGGCGAGGGTTTTTCTCCCTGAGTGAGACAATTACGGGCGGTTTCGGCGGCTATTTTTCGTTGGCCTTTTTCAAAATTTCCTTCCGGACCCTGATGCCCAATCTGAAGTTCTTGCTTTCCAATTGATCGAGAAGCGGCTTAACAGCGGGGATAAACCCCAACTGTTTTGCCAGGTGTAAAATTCCCCCAAGCCCTATGATATGAAACTCCGCCGATTGCGCACTGTTTCTTGCTCTTTCATCGTCCAGGATAAGCCAATCGGCATTCAGTTCTTTCCCAAGCACCAAGACCTCTGCCTCGCCACGGCCCATCTCTGCAACAAGCATCTCAACGGTTCGATTATCCTTGACGGTTCTTTTCCGTATCCATCTGGCATCTTGCACCTCTTTTGTCCCGGGCCTTCCCTTGCCCCTATCAACAACCTCAACAAAAACAGCATTGGGGACGAAGATTTCTCCAAAGATCTTCTCAAACAGTTCAAGGTTGCCTATCTTGGCAAGACCAATGAGGGCGGTTGAATCACAAACAATCTTCAAGACTTATATCGCCTTTCTCAAGGCTTCCACACTTTCAAACTCGGCAGCCAACTGTTCTTCGCTAAAATCTATGACCGGAACATTATTCTCACCCAGGAATTCAATGAAATCCCACATTGAAAGCCCCGATAGTTCGGCGGATTTGCCTAAAGAGAGTATCTTCTCCCTATAACATTTCAGGGCAAGCAGTTTCTTTGATTCCCTGGCTATGGCTGCTTTTGAAAGGCCATGAGAGGACAGGGTTTGGTATAACTCTTCTGATAAATCTATTACTGCCTTCACCATGTTGTCTTTCCTCCCCTTACTGAATTCAAATCTCTCGCCTGTCTCGGTTTCCCTGTAAATCGATCTGACAACGATTTAAACATACCATAACTTTCAGAAAAAATACAGTGTTGCTGCGATTTCAGGTTGACACTCTCAAAATCATACGCCCCCGTGCCGGTGATAGCAAAGTCATAGGAAATTTTCGAAAGCAGCCTGTTCCCTCCTGATACTCTCAGAAATACATGTTTTTTGATCCCAAAATACAGGGTTTACCCAATTTACCTTTCAGCCTGCTTTGAATATTCTGCAAGGCATGAAGGGGAAACTCCTTTCTTTGATGAAAGCGGCCTGTCTCCTTCTACTCCCTTTCCATCGCAAATGAACAATACTTAATCAGGACTCGGATGGCGCATTAGGTAGGTGTACTCACTAACCGAAGGGAACGAAGCGAGGCTCCCTTTTGGGGGACTCGGTTTCTGCTATATATCCTCTGTTTCGGATACTTCAAAAAAACCACGATCTGATTTTCATATATTCACTGTAATATAGTGTGTAAAGAGATTTCTGAAAAAGCTCAGAAATCTCTGATTACACCGATTAAGGGCCGATTGCACAGATTAAAGTACTCTGAAATTAAAGAAAAATCTGTGAAATCTGTTTTTGAAATCTGAGGAATCAGAGAGCGAAAATTAGTTTTTCAGAGCTCTCGTAAATTCTTCTTGACATCCCTCTCCGTTTGGAACAAAATTTTAAGTAGGTTACAGGAGAGACCCCAAGGGGGGCGCCGAAGGGGCAAGTTCCGCTGAAGGCGGGATGAAACTCTCAGGCAAAAGGACTGTAACTTAAGAGATTCCTGGAAAGACCGAGGTGACAAGCCTCGGCACCGAAGGGGACAAATTCCGCCTATGGGCGGAATAATCTCTCAGGTCAAAAGACAGGAGGAAGGCGATGCGGATAAGATTGCCTTCCTCCTTTTTATTTTGACAGGAGATGAGTATGGTTGATATTGTTTTTATCAGAATCGAGGAGTTGAGAGAACATGAGGAGATCCGGCCCGATTATCTCGAGGAGTTGAAGAACGAGATCCTTTCGGATGGGATGCTCAAAATGCCCATAGCCGTGGATAGGAGCACTTACATCATCCTGGATGGGCATCATCGGCTCCATGCCTTGAAAAAGATCGGCTGTAAAAAGATTCCAGTCATTCTGGTCGACTATCAATCGATGGAAATAGAGGTGATTCCCTGGAGGGAGGGTGAAAAGATTACGAAAGAGATGATTATCGATACGGCCCTGACGGGGAAAAGAATGCGGCCTAAAACATCCAGGCACATGATACTGGTCGAAGGACAATTGAAGCACATCTCCTGTATCGAGACCATCATCAATGTTCCATTGGATGAGTTGAGGTAAAAATTGGTCAAGTTCTTAGGTATCGGTTAGGGTTACAAAAAAAGGTTTACGGTGACGATGCTCGTATCGAAGCAGGAAGCTCAAAACTTAAAGCTCGAGCATCCAGATTCTATTCACGAGCCTCGATACGAGCTTCGACAACGACAAACGTTATTTTCAATTTAACGATAATGACAGGAGGAACGAATGGAATTTCCAGAAAATTTGCTCTATTCAGAAGACCACGAATGGGTGAGGGATGAGGGAAGCTTTGTAACCATTGGAATCACGGATTACGCCCAGAGCCAGTTGAAGGATATCGTCTATGTGGACCTTCCGGAGATCGGATCCGAGTATAAGAAAGGGGAGAGCATGGGAGTCGTTGAATCGGTGAAGACGGTTGCCGACATCTTCTCTCCGGTCACCGGCAATGTCCTTGAAAAGAATCTGGAACTGAAGGACCATCCGGAATGGGTCAATACAGATCCCTATGGGAAAGGGTGGCTCCTCAGGATGGAATTGAATGAGAAGGAGGAGTTAAAGGGACTCCTCTCATCAAAAGCCTATCAGGGAACACTTTCAGAGGATTCGTAATGGAAGACTACCTCCGCTACATCCCCCACACCCAAGAGGATGTCAGAGAGATGCTCGAAGCGGTTGGTGTGAGGAGTATTGAAGACCTCTTCGGAAGCATCCCTAAAGAACAAAGACTCTCAAAGCCCTTAGACCTTCCTGGTCCTCTCTCTGAGCCAGACCTTATCCGGCATGTGCAGGGTCTCGAGAGCCCAATCCTTACAAGTTTTATCGGCGGAGGAGCCTATCATCATTTTATCCCTGCTGTGGTTTCGCATCTGGCCTCCCGTTCCGAGTTCTATACCGCTTACACCCCTTATCAGCCGGAGATCAGCCAGGGAACGCTTCAAGCCATCTTTGAGTATCAGACCCTGATGTGCCAGTTAACCGGAATGGAGGTGTCAAATGCTTCGATGTATGACGGGGCATCGAGTTTGGCCGAAGCGGTGTTGATGGCTCACCGGATCACAGGGAGAAAGAAGATCCTGGTCTCGGAAGCAATCCACCCCGAATATCGTAAGGTCATCCAGACCTATATCGACCCCGAAGAGCAGGAAGTTGTTCTGATCCCGTATCTGAAAAAAGAGGGGAGGACGAACGAGAAAGCTCTGGCCCAATTTCTTGACCAGGATGTGAGTGCGGTCATCATTCAGAGTCCGAATTTCTTCGGTGTGATTGAAGATCTTAAAAATATCGGTGAAGGAGTTCATAAAGCAGGAGGGTTGATGATCATCTGTTTCAGCGAAGCGATTGCCTACGGAATTCTGAAGCCACCCGGAGAAATGGGTGCCGATATCGTGGCGGGAGAAGGCCAGAGCCTTGGGATTCCCCTATCCTTTGGCGGGCCTTATCTTGGCATCTTCACGACAAACGAGAAATTTATTCGAAATATGCCCGGACGGCTCGTGGGCGAGACCGTTGATCTGGAGGGGAAGAGAGGTTTTGTCCTCACGCTGGCGACCCGGGAACAACACATTCGCAGGGAGAAGGCGACCTCCAATATCTGCACGAATGAGGGGCTCTGCGCCCTGATGGCAACGGTCTATCTCTCCTGCCTCGGAAAGAAGGGATTGAGGGAATTAGCCCTGATGAACCTGAGCAAGGCGGAATATGCAAAGAAGGTAGCCTCGAGGATTAAGGGTTGCAGGCTTACTTTCTCTTCTCCCACATTCAATGAGTTTGTCATGGAGATCGAAGGTGATCCTGAAAAGGTCTTGGAGAGATTGAGGAGAGAAGGAATTGTGGGCGGATTACCTTTAGCACGATTCTATCCTAAGCTTAACCGCCACCTCCTCGTCACGGTCACGGAGATGAATGCCCGGCAGGAAATCGATCGGTGGGCTGAGGTGTTGGAGAAGGCGTTGAGATAAGAAAACAATGTCAAATGTCAAAGTTCAAAGTTCAAATGAAATTCAAATTTAAAATGTCAAATATTTAGACATTGGTCATTTGTCATTCCTTTGGCATTTGGATTTTGACATTTGAACTTATGGAAGATTCCCCAAAGGCAGTTTGTCCGAGAGAGATTACAATGAGGAGCAAAAGAGATACCGGTTTGATTCAAAATGAACCTTTGATTTTTGAACAGGGTGGCAAAGGTAGAAGGGGATATTCTTTGCCCCGATGGGATGTTGAGGTGGTGGATGTCAATAATCTCATCCCATCTCATCTCTTAAGGAAGGAACTGGAAGGGTTTCCTCAACTGAGCGAGATGGATGTGGTTCGCCACTTCACGCGGCTTTCCCAGTGGAACTATGGCGTCGATAGCGGGTTCTATCCATTGGGTTCCTGCACGATGAAATACAACCCTAAAATAAATGAAGAAGTGGCGGGGATGAAGGGGTTCGCCCATATTCATCCCTATCAACCGGAGAGCCTCGTCCAGGGCATTCTTAAACTGATGGTTGAACTCGGAGGTTTTCTCTCCGAGATCACGGGGATGGATCAGGCGACCCTTCAGCCGGCCGCAGGGGCTCATGGTGAGCTGACCGGGATGATGATGATCCGGGCGGTTCTCCAGGCCCGTGGCGAAAAGAGGAAGAGGGTGCTAGTGCCGGACACTGCCCACGGAACCAACTGCTCGACTTCAACCGTTGCTTCCTATCAGGTGGTGGAGATCAAATCGAATGAGAGGGGAGTCATCCCGCCCCGGAAGGTTGAAGAGTTGATGGACGAAGAGGTTGCCGGAATCATGGTGACCAATCCCAATACCCTCGGGTTCTTTGAAGAACATCTGGCAGAGATCGCTGAGATTGTTCACCGCAAAGGAGGGTTTGTCTATTGCGATGGAGCCAATCTCAATGCTTTAATGGGAATCGTAAAACTGGGTGATCTCGGAGTGGATATGGTTCACCTCAACCTTCACAAGACTTTCTCGACACCTCATGGCGGAGGAGGCCCTGGGGCCGGGCCTCTGGCGGTGAAAAGGGAGCTGGCTCCTTTTCTTCCTGTGCCGGTAATCGAAAAGGAGGGAGAGACCTACCGGCTCAATTACGATCGGTCTCAGAGTATCGGAAGAATGAAGGCCTTCTACGGGAACTTCGGAGTCATCCTCAAGGCTTATGCCTATATCCTCTCCATGGGAGCAGAGGGACTTAAGAGGGCGAGTGAGATGGCAGTGCTCAATGCCAACTATCTGATGAAGGGACTGAAGGGCTCTTACCATCTTCCCTACGATCGACCCTGCATGCATGAATGTGTCTTCACCGACCGGTATCAAGAGAAGCATCATGTCTCAACGCTGGACATTGCGAAGAGGTTGATCGATTACGGATTTCATCCACCGACCATTTATTTTCCTTTGGTGGTCAAGGGTGCGCTGATGATGGAGCCCACGGAAACAGAAGGCAAAGAGGAACTCGATCGATTTATTGAGACGATGATGGCGATCGCCAAAGAGGCGGAAGAGAATCCCGACTTGCTCCGGCAGGCCCCCACCAAGGTTAAGGTGAGACGGCTCGATGAGATCCTGGCGGCCAGAAAACCAAAGTTGAAATGGATCCCCAACAAATAAAATCCGAAGCACGAAATCCGAAACTCGAAACAAATTCAAAATTCGAATTTCTAAATTTTCGAAACAATTTGGGTCATTTGAAATTTGGTCATTCGGATTTGTTTCGAATTGATCCCTTCGGGAAGCTTCGCCCGATATTCGGATTTCGAAATTAAATTTTGCCTATGGATGGAAACGGAGACATTGTAGACCTCGGAACAGTAGATTATGCTAAGGCGTTGGACCTTCAGCACCATTTCTGGTCGAGGCGAGTCGAAGAAGAGCTACCCGATCTTCTGCTTCTCCTTGAGCATCCTCATGTGATCACGCTCGGAAGGCGGGGAGAGCGATCCCACTTGCTCATTTCCCCGGATGTTCTGGAGGCCATGAAGATTCCCCTCTTCCATACGGAGCGGGGCGGTGATGTCACCTATCATGGCCCCGGCCAACTGGTCGTCTATCCCATTTTCAATTTAAAGGATTATGGATATCGCCTTATCCAGTATGTGAGCCAATTGGAAGAGGTGATCCTCTCCGTCTTGAGGGATTTTGGGATCGAAGGGAAAAGGGATTTATCCAATCGTGGGGTCTGGGCAGGGGGCGACAAGATTGCCTCCATTGGCGTGGCCATTAAACGATGGGTCTCTTTCCACGGGATTGCCTTAAACTACGCAACAGATTTAAAATATTTTGAACTGATCAATCCCTGCGGCCTCAAAGGGAAGAAGATGACCTCGATGGAGAAGATTCTGAGAAGAAATGTTCCCAGAGACAGATTGATTGAGAGGATCATTTTCCACTTTAAAGAAATTTTTAAAAGAAACTGGCTGGAAAAGGGGTTAAAGGAAATTGATAAATAGATTTGGTGGCACAGGCTTCCAGCCTGTGACCTATGGTTTTTTATGTGAGTGCTTTCCCTTTTAACCCCTCCACACCTCCCCTTAAAGTAAGGGGAGGCTGGGTGGGGTTATGATAGAGGAGGCAAAAGTAGTATTATTTAAAAAATAACCTATGAACCCAAAGAGAATTGTAATTATCGGCGGAGGTCCTGGCGGTTATGTGGCTGCCATCCGGGCGGCTCAATTGGGAGCAAAACCCATCCTCATCGAGAAGGATAAGATCGGCGGAACCTGTCTCAATCGTGGGTGTATTCCCACAAAAGCCCTTCTGCACGATGCAAAATTACTTCACTCACTCAAAGGGTCCCCTGTCTTTCAGCTCCTTTCCTTCGACACTTCCGGACTTCTAAACCCAATGATGGAGCGGAAGAAGAAGGTCGTTGAGGAGCTGGTAAAGGGCGTCGAGATATTGCTCGAATCGCATCGGGTGACCATTAAGCATGGTCAGGCTGACCTTTTGAATCCCAATCAAGTGGTTCTGTTGAATGGAGAGAAAGAGATCATTGATGCTGATACAATCATTTTGGCTCCCGGTTCGAAATCGAAGGGACTTCCAAACATCACTCCAGACAGTAACATGATCATCACCAGTGATGAAGCGCTGGAGATAACACAAATCCCCCGGGAAATGGTCATCATCGGTGGAGGATACATCGGCGTTGAGTTTGCCACGCTCTTCAATACACTCGGTTCAAGAGTGACGGTTGTAGAGATTCTAGAGAATATTCTTCCTGGACTTGAGGGAGAATTAGTCCGGAATCTTCGGAGGTTTCTGGAAAGGGATGGGGTCAAGATTTTAACTCAATCCTCTGTCGAAGAGATTCAGTATGGGGAGAATGGGTTAAGGCTTACGGTTAAAACCCCCCAGGGGATCCAGGAGATCATTGCTGAAAAATTACTTATGGCTGTGGGAAGAGGCCCCAGCTTAGAACTAAGTTTTTCAAAGGCAGGTATTGAGATTTCCCCTAAAGGGATTAAGGTCAACCGTCGAATGGAAACAACTGCTCCGGGTATCTATGCGATCGGGGATGCCATTGAAGGAATCATGCTTGCCCATGTGGCAATGGAGCAGGGAATGGTGGCAGCGGAGAATGCAATGGGTCTCCATCGGAAATGGGAATCCCCTTTGATTCCTCTCTGCATCTTCTCCCATCCTGAAGTGGCTTCCATTGGCCTCACTGAAAAAGAGGCGAAGGCAAAAGGGGAGATAAAGATTGGCCGTTTCCCGTTCCGGTCCAATCCGAAGGCCGTAATCTCAGGAGAGACCGATGGTCTGATCAAAGTGATTGCGAGTCGCGAGAACGACACCCTCTTAGGTGTCCATATCATTGGGTCTGAGGCAAGCGTTCTCATCTCCATTGCATCAACAATGATAGGGGGCAAACTGAAAGAATTCGCGAGCTTGATTCAAGCCCATCCCACCATTCCGGAAGCGTTGAAGGAGGCATGCCTCGATGTGGATGGATTGGCGATTCATCTCCCGAAACCGCTCCGACCGGGCAAATAAGAAATGGGAAATAGGAAATGGGAATTGAAAAAAAACCTCCATGGCTGAAAAAACGGATTCCGCCTTATCAGGATCTTCTTAAAGTGAAGACCCTCCTGGAAGAATCAGGCCTTCACACCGTTTGCGAGGAGGCGCATTGCCCGAACCTCGGGGAGTGTTTTTCGCAAGGGACCGCAACCTTTCTAATCCTGGGTAATGTCTGCACAAGAAATTGCGGGTTCTGTGCTGTCCAGCACGGAATTCCTGCCCCTCCTGCCGCAGATGAACCCAGCAGGATAGGTAGGGCAGTTTTGGGGATGGGCATCTGCTATGCAGTCATTACCTCTGTCACACGGGATGATTTGCCCGATGGCGGAGCCTCTTTTTTTGCGAGAACGATCGAAACGATTCGAGAACAGGATCAAGGAATAAAAATTGAGGTACTAGTTCCAGATTTCAGGGGAGACCTCTCTTCTCTCGAGACAATCCTTCGTGCGTCTCCGGATGTCCTTAATCACAATGTCGAAACAATTGCCCGGCTTTATCCTCAAGTCCGACCTCAAGCTGATTATAAGAGATCGCTTGGCCTGTTGAAAAAAGCGAAAGAGCTTTATCCCCATATTCATACGAAGTCCGGTTTTATGCTTGGGCTCGGAGAGACTCAAGAAGAAGTCTTGGAACTGCTTCGAGATTTGAGAAACACAGGATGCGATTTTTTAACGATCGGTCAATATCTTCAACCCCGTCAGGATCGTTTGCCGGTGGTCCGATATGTTCCTCCCGAGGAGTTCGATATGTATAAGAGAATAGGTCTTGAGATGGGCTTAAAAGCGGTTGCCTCCGGCCCCTTTGTCCGAAGCTCCTTACATGCCTCGGAGATGTACATCCTTACCTTAATTTAATAACCTTTCGGTCAAAACCTTGATGGCTCTCTTTGATAAAAGATGAAATAGTGGTATATTTGCCGATAGGGATTCTGTTTAAAGGAAAGCGCAATGGCTAAAATTTCCTCTCATGTTTACAAAAAGTTTCTGCAGAAGCAGCTCATTAATGAGTCAACCCTTGTGGCGGATGATTCGATGGAGATTTCAGGAGAATTTGAAGAAATGGAAGAGGATTTATTGATGGATGCTTTTAGCATAAAGGAAAAAGGAGAGTGAACAATGGAAAAAATGAAGATATGTTTCTTCCAGATCTTCATTATTCCTGTTTTGTTGTTTTCAATCATAACCTCTTGTACCATCAAAGAGGTCCAGCCTCCTCCGGTAGCACCGCCTCTTGTTCAACCTCCTCCTAAACCGGCGAAGATTGCGCTGGTGCTTGGGGCAGGAGCTTCCAAGGGGTTTGCTCATATTGGCGTGCTTAAAATACTTGAGACGAACAAAATCCCGGTTCATATGATCGTCGGGACGAGCGTGGGCAGTGTGATAGGCAGCTTCTATGCCTACGGGCTCAATGCTTTTGAGCTTCAGAAATTATCCTTCTCCATCGAACAGAAGGATATTGTGGACCTCACCATTCCGGAAAACGGGTTTATCAAAGGGGAGAAACTTGAAGAATTCGTGAACAGGACATTGAAAAATACTCCAATGGAAAAACTGAAGATCCCTTTTTATGCTATTGCCATAGAGATTCAGAATGGCCAGGAGACTGTTTTCGGCAGAGGAAATACAGGCCAGGCCGTGAGGGCAAGTTGCTCCATTCCGGGTGTTTTCAGACCCGTTAAAATTGGAGATAAGGTCTATGTCGATGGGGGCGTGGTCAGCCCTGTGGCGGTGGATGCGGCAAAGCGATTGGGGGCGGATGTTGTGTTGGCCGTGGATATTTCCGCAAGTGCGGAACGAACTCCTCCCAGAAATACGATTGAGACCCTTCTCCAGTCGATTGACATCATGTATTCGAAACTGGCCGCCACTCAGCTCGCTCAGGCCGATGTGGTGATCAGGCCGAAGGTCGGCTATATTGGTTCAAGCGATTTTTCAAAGAAGCACGAGGCGGTTTTAGAGGGTGAGAAGGCGACCATCGAAGTCATGCCCAGAATCCTGGAGATCATCACCCATCTCCGATTAGAGGGAAGGTTGGAGTGAGAATAAATGGGAAATCTTTCATGGCGGGTTCGTCACCCCTGAACCATGAAAAATCGATAACCCCCACTTACCCCCCTTTAGCAAAGGGGGGATGGGGGGATTTGGAAGTTATTTTCTGAGCAGTTGGAAATGAGGAGAAGACACTGAATCAGGATCAGGAGCATCTTCGGTTGTTATCGATTTTCCATTACATTGTGGGAGGGATTGCCGCTCTGTTCTCTTTCTTACCAGTCATTCATCTTGCCCTGGGAATCCTCTTCCTTGTTGCTCCTCACCGAATGGGAGGAAGCCCTCCTCCCCAATTTTTAGGATGGATTTTTATCATTATGGGGGGAGGCCTTATGCTCGTAGGCTGGGCATTTGCGGTTTGCGTGATCCTGACCGGGCGATTTATTGTCAGGCATAAACACTACATCTTCTGTCTTGTCATAGCCAGTCTGAACTGTCTTTTTATGCCCTTCGGGACGGTTCTGGGCGTGTTTACCATCGTCGTTTTGGTGCGACCCTCAGTGAAAGCAATGTTTATCCCCAGTGAGAATTTAGAGCTTACGGTTTAATGGATTCACATCTGCAAGGAAGAATGTGATGAAGAGTTACCGGAAAGAACTGTGGTTTGAAGTGCCTGCCCGGAGGGCTTTTGTCAATATTACCCCCAAGGTTGAAGAATGCCTAAGAAAAAGCGGCGTCAAAGAGGGGTTGGTGCTTGTCAATGCCATGCATATCACTGCCTCTGTCTTTATCAATGATGATGAGTCTGGTCTTCACCATGATTTCGAGGCCTGGCTCGAGAAACTTGCTCCCCATCAGCCGGTTTCTCAATATCGTCACAATGTAGGTGAGGACAACGCTGACGCCCATTTAAAAAGGCAGTTGATGGGGAGGGAAGTCGTCGTGGCGGTCACAGAGGGAAAGCTCGACTTTGGCCCATGGGAACAGATTTTTTATGGAGAGTTTGACGGCAGGCGGAGAAAGAGGGTTCTGGTCAAGATCATCGGGGAATAAACAGGAATTAATTTTCGCTTCTCAAAAAACCTAAAAAGGGGTATATTAGAAACCAATCTTTCACAATTGATGACCCTGATCCTAAGGGTGTTCAATTTCTTCAACTATTATATTGCTGAGGTATAATATTGCTCTGAGCAACGTTATACTGAAAAAATGGCGATTATCAGGCTATTTTGGACTCAAAAAAGCCTTTTAAACGAATGAAAGGTTCGTTTTTTAGGAGAAAAATTGTAGCAGCATAAAAAACAATGTGCCAAAAAACGAAAAAGCAAAATAACTATTTCAGTAATACAAGCTCCTATGATTAATGGGAGAATAATATAAATTGTTATTTGATATATTGTCATAATTTTACCTTATAAATTAAGGAGATTATTTATGAATGAAGTCCCTTACTGGGTTCCCCTTGTAAGTGCAGTAGCCGGAGGCGCCCTTGTCGGTATTTTCAATTTATTCAAGGATTGGCAAAACAGAAAATCAGAAGAAAAAAGGCATCTCCAAGAACTTATGTTTAAATCAGCGGTTGAAGAATGGAAACAACATTCTATATTTGCCATTGAAGTAATGAAGATGAAAACCGGAAAGAAAATAGCAATTTCACCTCTTGTCACATACCTTGTCCATCTCTTGAAACTTTCAGAGGTATTGTTTGACCAAAAAATAACAAAAGAAAATCTTTCACAAAAATTCTCCGAAATTGACGAAGTGATGAATGAACTCAAAAAATTCACAGTCCCTCCCAATAAAAATAATGAAAACATTGCACAACAAATCACTCAAGCCGACACGGAATAGCTCCGTGCTTTTGGCGAAGGCCGATGGCCGAGCGGCTTACTTCACCCGTTAGGTCTTAATATAAAAAGCATTATGGATACTTTACAAGTGGTAGGAAGGTTGGGACTTGCTCTAAATATTTTTGGGACAATAATGATCGCATTATCATTCGGTAAAAATCTCGCTGACGCACACCAATTGGATGAGAAGGGGAGAAAAGTGTACCTTGCGTCCTTTCTTCATCCGAGGCTGTTCATGTGGGGCCTGGTCATCATCGTTGTTGGATTTATATTACAGTTTATAGCGTTAGTCTAGGAAATATGAAAAAAGTATGTGGAACTTGTAATTTTGGAGTTGACCACAAAGCAGGAAATTCATGTATTGAAGTGCTATGTACCTTTGATAATGAATGGCGTCTTGATCGTATTGAAGGCTGCACTAAATGGAAAGAGCGAACTGAAGGATTATCAAAGAAAGATAGAATTGATTTAGCCAATAGATTGAAAGGGGAGGAAGCAACTGAACGAAGGCATCACGAATTAATAAAGGACTCTCAAGCAACCCGTAAAAACCAGCTCCTGTTGTTGATTCTGGGCGCACTGCTCGGCGTGATTGGAACATTGCTTTCACAGTATATATGGTCATTGTGGATGGAATGATTTGATAACCAACCTCAAATCATTCCAGCGAACGGCTGAAAACCTCCGCCGATTTGGGGCGTTAGTTTTATTGCTATGTTCAAGAAACTTTTTAAGAGAAAAGAGATTGTGGACCCTATCTTCCGGGAAGGGAGACTTGCGTTTTCAAACGGCGTCGCTGTATCCGATAACCCATACAAATCGACGAGCACGGAACGTGCACAGGTATGGGAATCAGGATGGCACGAAGCGCAAGCGTCTCGCCAAGAATTTGAAGTAAAGCAAAAATACGGGGAAAACTCTTCAAACTCTTCCTCCGGTGTATTCGGTATATTTGCGGTAGTTATCGGCGTAGTGACCTTTTTCGGCTGCTGGATTTACGCAATCGCCACTTATGGATTATTTCTCGGATTGGCTTTCGGGTGGATTCCAGCTTTAATCATTGCTATTATCATCACTCTCCTGTCCCCTGTTATTGCGATTTTGTTATTGATTGCCGTGATCATCTTGTTGATTGTCTTGACAAAAAGAGTTTAAGGCATGACTATCAATAACATGGAAGACAACTCAACCTAACAAGTCAATCAAGGCGACGGGTGATAGCCCTGTGCTTTTTCAAGGAAGTCGCTGCCCCCGCACCTTATTTTTATCGTTAGACAATAAAATACAAGCGAAAGAGTTTTTATGAAATTTTTAATTGCATGGATAACTATTGGAATAATAGTAGGTTATCTCAAACTTCGTCAATCGAAACAACCCGGCTTCGAAAGAAGTGTCACTCTCGCTACATTGCCTTATATAATAATCGGTATCTTTTTGTGGCCTATTTTACTGTTTTATATTTTCAGTGAAAGGAAGATACATAGGGAAGCTTATTTTAGATCAAGAAAGATTCGCACTGAATTAGATGAAATAGAAAAGCAATTAAGCAAGCCGGAAAACGAAGATGAGCAAAATTTTGTGTTCACAAGAAACATAAAGTGTGGTGCCTGTGGCTACAAGGGAAAAGTCGAAGCTCATGATACTGTCAATGTATTTCCGGAATCTGAAATTTTCAAAAACCTCGGAAAAGATTCTTCTACAGGGTTTCTTCATTTTCGATGTCCTTCATGTAACGAAGATTTGGCAGTTGATCCTTTGAATGCTATCGCAGCAAAACAGATGGTTGGCTATCGTGAATCACTTATTACCTTAAAGAAAGTGCAACGATCAAATCGACATGTGCCCATAATTTGGGGAATTATATGTTTAATTGCAGCAATATTTATTTTTGTCAAATTCCGTGGCTGGTGGACTTACTTAGTGGGGGGACTCTTGTTAATGCTGGCATGGGTATCACTTAAAACTGGCATCTTCGCTTCCAAAAAGGAAATAAAAGAACTGACAGAACCTGGCCCCTTGCCTGAGGACACAAAAAGAAAATTCCAAGATAGATTGTAATCAAAATAATGAAAGGGAAAGTTTGGGCATCTAATAAGTGATTACTGCAGCGTAAGGCTGATAGCCGCCACTGATTTTGCACGTTAGCCATATGATTAATTCCAAGGAAGGATAATTGTCATGCCTACATTCGATAGAGA
Source organism: Deltaproteobacteria bacterium (assembly GCA_018333535.1). Taxonomy (GTDB): domain Bacteria; phylum Desulfobacterota; class BSN033; order BSN033; family UBA1163; genus RBG-16-49-23. The sequence goes on from JAGXTA010000192.1 coordinate 50,128, forward strand.
CATCGACAACATTGCAATGGACATTATTTCCGGGAGCATGTATTCATTAAATTTTTTGAGAAATATATCGGTAGCTATCTTCGATCAAAGAATAAAGGATATGACGGTTCGAGAATTCTATACAGAATGGCTAAAGAAGAGTAAATATACAGAACATTCGGTTCCATATTGTCTCGGGTCAATATTTGGGTATCTTTATTGTGGCATACTTCTTAGTAAAGAACGGTGGTATGATCTGCTTCCTGAAGATTGTATAAAAGATGCTCCTGCTGAATGGGGACTTGTCGGTGTTAACTACAATTCGCCAAAGAAACCCGATCCTTCGATAAAATACACAATACGTAGAATGAGAAATGCGCTGGGGCATGGCAACATTTCAATAAACGTACCCCACGGTCTTGATTATCGGAAAGACGAATTTGAGTTTGAGAAAAGAACCACTGTTAAGTTCTATGACAAAGACCAAAGAAATAGTTCTGATGTTTTTGAGATTGAGATATCTATTGAGGGGTTATCAATTTTGGTTAAGAAGTTTCATGGTATTGCGTATCTGGAAATTATGAAAGATATAAAACGTGTCTAACAAAACAATCCAGCCGATTGCTTACAGCACCGGCTGATTTTGGCGTTAGGTGACTATATATGTTTAATATTCTCAGGAAAAAGAGAACAGAGAAATTCTTACTTAGTCAAATTGCTACAATTGCAGGTAAAATTATTGTCAATTCGCTAAAATGTGCGAGTTCTTTAGACACTAATTTTCAAGGTGTTACAAGTCATCCATTAACTCCACTGACGTTTAGCCAAATCACTGTCGAATATTTGATGTTATTTATTCATTTGACAGATAGAGTTTTATTTCAACTCTTTGGGCCTAAAGACAGAACTCAGTATATAGATATGTTAGTTGCTCTAATATCCGAGACCTTAAAAGGTGATTCTTTTTCAGAATCTTTCCCCAAATTCAGAAAAACTCTTAATGTTAAAGAAAAGGTCCGTATAAGTCCAACAATGAGAAACAAGGCCGACGATTATATTATTGCGGATGTTTCAACCTGAATCTTGCGTGAAAACTATAATGTTAACGATGGAACCAAGTAGCTTTCAACCCTGTAAATAAGGGTCGGAAATGAAATATCTCATTTATATTACTCTCTTTTAGGCCATAATCTTAACCTACCTTTTAGGTAGGTTAAGATTATGGCCTAAGAACGGGTTTTATAAACCTTAAATTGCAATCAGTGCCGGTTCCACAGCACCATGTAATAGGAATATGTGGGAACCCAATGCATAGTTATCACGCAGTTTTCAGGTTCAATATTCATGGATACCTTCTTTATTGATGAATTGAATATGTGTACCATAGAATATACGAAGTATAAAAATATAATTCCAAGTGGGGATAATTTACCTCAGGGTACCTTATTATGGGAGTTTGGTAAAAATATTTCATTTGTAATCTATGACCATCAAAATGATACTGATACTATAAAGTTATCTTCAGAGTTAGCAGCCCAATACTATGCAAATATTGACGTGAGAACATTACTTACAAAGGCCACCTAACAATCGAAACCGAAGTGGAAGGAGTTCGGACGTGGGTGATGACTGCTGAACATCTGGCCGCCATCGCGCTCAAGACGGGCCGTCCAAAAGATTATGCTCGCCTTCTGCAATTCATCGAAAGCGGCATCCTTGACACAAACAGGCTCGACTCGATCCTTTCTCAACATGGGTTGCTTGCGAAATGGGAGCAATTCGGGCAAAGAATTTTTGGTGATGACAAATGAGCGAGTGGATGCGCAAAGTTTTGGAAAGCAAACGGCAGATGCGAAAGCAGATCGCCGCACCTCCTTTTTCCGAGAAGATCAAGATTCTGGAAAAACTTCGCGATCGCAGTCTGGCGATTGCGTCAAATCCTCTGCGGCGGCGGTCGTTTCACCGAGGTTGACCGCATCCTCGCCGCCAAGGAGCGCGATCCCAAGGCGGACACGACGGCGTGGGAGCGGGAGATTGATCGGTTGGTCTATGAGTTGTATGGCCTGACGGAAGAAGGAATTAAGCTGGTGTGAGAGAGGACCGAGTGCGGACTTCTGTATTTCTTTATCCTTATCAATTTAGTTGTTTGAAATCGTCTTGTAAAATCCCTCCCCACCTCCCTTTTTCAAAGGGAGGAGAAACATTTCCCCCTTTTGACAAAGGGGGATGAAGGGGGATTAGATCAGTTTTTTCAAAGCACTAAAGTGTTACCTTTATCCTTTTATAATCTTCTTCTTTTATCCCGTTTAAGATCGGACGAACAAGCTTAATCAATTGGGTAGAGAGAGACAATAACCATCATTTCCCTATCCACATCTTATGTAAAATGTGTTAAAAGGTTAAACATACTGATTGAGGAAATGAAGGGAGTTGAAGAATGTCAACGGACTTAAAACAGACGCCATTGTATTCCTGGCATCAGGAACATGGGGCGCAGATGGTGGAGTTTGCCGGCTGGGAGATGCCTGTTTCTTATAAGCCGGGCATCCTTGAAGAGCATCTGGCCACAAGGAAATTCGGAGGTCTCTTTGACATCTCCCATATGGGAAGGTTTCTCATCTATGGGGAAGAAGCCATTCCCTTTTTACAGCAAGTCCTGACGAATAATGTCTTTGCCCTGGAGCACGGCATGGCCCAATACACCCTGATCCAGAATGAATGGGGCGAAGCCATTGATGATGCTTATCTTTATCGGCTGGATATAGGAAACCTTCCTTCAGAATCGAGATACCTTCTTGTGGTCAATGCCGCCAATAAAGTGAGAGACTGGAATTGGTTGATTGAGCATAAGAGACGGTTCAGGGGCCTCATCCTCGAAGATAAGAGCGACGAGATGGGAATGATTGCCCTCCAGGGCCCCGTGACCAAAAGGGTGTTGGAGAAGATCGTCATCGAAAGCCATTCAAAACTCCCTGATCCCTGGAGGAATCGCTTGAGGGTTTGCGAGATCGAAGGGACCAGAGTCGCTGTGACCATCTCAAGAACCGGATATACGGGAGAACCTATCTGCTTCGAGCTCTTTTCTGAGAGAGAGAAAATGCGGATGATCTGGGAAGCGATCCTCGCCGTTGGAGAAAAAGAAGGGATTGTCCCTGTGGGTTTGGGGGCAAGGGACACCCTGAGGATAGAGGCAGGTCTTCCCCTGTATGGCCATGAATTGGGGCTCGATCAAGAGGGAAAAGAGATACCCATCTTTGCGGTTTATTCAGCCGGATTGGCAGTCAGTTTTTCTCCTTTGAAAGGGGATTTTATAGGCAGGGAGGCCCTGCGGAGACAGTTTGAAGAATTGAAAGCAAGGACGGATGGAACTCCTCTGCCACCCAGAGAGAAACAGACCATTCCCAGAAGGGTTGTACCCATTGCGATGATCGGAAGTCAGGGTGGACAGGCGATCGCCAGGCAAGGGTATGAAGTGTTTGTGGACGGGAGGAAGGTCGGATATGTGACCAGTGGGACGATGATTCCCTACTGGAATTTCTCCGATGAAGGGATCCTGTCCAAACCGATTGAAGAAAAGGGGATGAGGGCCATTGCCTTGGCCTATATCGATTCCGATTTTGAAGATGGACAGAAGATTGAGATTCAACAGAGGGGAAAGACGATTGAAGGAATCATCGTAGAAAAGCATTTATCTGGTGAGGCGCCTCCCTATGCCCGGCCCATTCTGTTTCAGGAGAAGATATTAAAAAGGCGTGAGCCTGTCAGGGATTTGAAAGATGCGGCAAAAAAGCTGGTCGAGCGGGCGATCCGGAATACCTACTGGAGGCAGAGAGAGACGATTAACCTTATTCCTTCGGAACAGACGCCGTCCCCGTTGGTAAGACTCCTCACGATCATGGATCCATCGCACCGGTATGCGGAGCACCGTGTCGTCAAGGCCCTTGGAGAGAGGGATGTTTTCTATTATCAGGGGACGAAGTTGATCGAAGAGGTGGAAGTCCTCCTTGCGGATGAGATGCGAAGCTATTTAGGGTGCTCCGAGGTTGAGGCGAGGGTGATCAGCGGGCAGATGGCCAACACGGTTGTCTTCAGCGGCTTGATGGATTATCTCAACCGGCTCGACCGGAAGAGCGATCCTCGAAGGATCAGGAAGGTGATGAATCATCATCTCGGAAGGGGGGGCCATCTCAGCGCACAACCCATGGGTGCTCTGAGAGATTTTATAGCCATCGATCCTCTGACGGAGAGGCCTTCCGTGGTTCCGTTCCCGGTGCTGAAGGAGGATCTCTATCAGATCGATCTCTCCAAAACAGAAGAACTTCTGGGAATACATAAACCTGAGTTGATCATTCTTGGCAAGAGCATGATCCTTTATAGGGAACCTCTCAAAGAGGTTGCGCGGATGGCATCCAATATCAAACCCAGGCCGATCATTCTTTATGACATGGCCCATGTATTGGGATTGATCGGACCCTATTTTCAGGAACCCTTTCAGGAGGGAGCGGATATCGTCACCGGTTCCACTCATAAAACCTTTTTCGGTCCCCAGAGGGGGATCATTGGGAGCAATATGTCAGAAGGGACGTCGTACGAGGACCTCTGGGAAGCCATTGTCCGGAGGGTTTTCCCCGGAAGTGTGAGCAACCATCATCTCGGAACGCTTTTAGGACTGCTCATGGCGGCCTATGAGATGAATCTCTATAAATCAGACTATCAGAAGGCAGTGATCTCCAATGCCAAAGCCTTTGCCCGTTCTTTGAAAGAGAAAGGATTAACCATGGAGGGAGACTCGCGGCTTGGATATACGGAAACCCATCAGGTGATCGTCAGAGTGGGTTATGGAAAGGGACCGGTCGTGGCCGAACGGCTTGAGGAGAACAATATCATCGTCAACTATCAGGCCGCTCCGGATGATGAGGCTTTCACTGCGGCGAGTTGCTTGAGGATGGGAGTCCAGGAGATGACCCGCTTCGGAATGAAGGAGGAGGACTTCGGACAATTAGCAGAATACATAGGCGAGATTATTCTCCATGGCCGATCCGTGGCAAAGGGAATTGTTCAGTTCAGAAAGAGATTCACGGAGATGAAATACTGTTTGCCGGAGGAAGAGGCTGAATCCCTGGTCAATGGACTCATTGAAGCGATCCGATGATTGGTTTGACAAAAATATTGGTGGTGGTAGAATGTCAGCGGATGACGAATAAGTCAGATTGCTGCTCTAAAGAATGCTCCGGTGGTTGAAAGAGAATAAAACATGAAGGGGGATGACAAATGAATAGTTCAAAGGAGATGCATTTTTGGAGTTTAATGGTACTGGTTTCTTTTTTGATTGTTTCGGGATGCTCCAATAATCCCAAAACACTCGATCGCTCCATTACCGGACCGCAGGTCATTGTAAACCCGGAATCGATTCGTCTCGGAGTCGCCAAATTGATGGACACCGTTATTGTTTTTGAGGGCTCCGGGTTTAAACCGGGGGATTCCATGTTTATCACCCTCATCGGGCCCAATGAGACCAAGGCGATTGTGGCAGAGGGGCCCATTAAACCGGATGGAACTTTCAAGGTAGAATTGGGAAAGTCTTCGATAAACAAATTGACCAAAGCCATGGAGATCTTAAAGGCTGATATTGTCTCCAATGAGAAATTTGAGCCTGTTGTTGTGATCAGTCAGACTCCCATCCCCAAGGGGGTTTACACGGTAAAGGTCACCAGCATGCTCTCCCCGCTGACCGCCGAGACAAAATTGACCGTCAAAGGACCTACGGTCATCGATAGCGTGATGGATTGGATCGGAGGACTAACCGGAAAGATCAAACACAAAAAATGAAAATAGAAAAATAGGAGGGACGCCTCCAATCAAAAGAGGGAAGCGTCCCTCATCACTTCAAAAAGCCTACAGAAAACACCAGCATGAATTGACCGATGTAATAGAGTGGCAGGCCGAGGAAACGGTTTCGGTATTCCTCTTTGATGAATCTTTGTCGGGCGACAAAAATGTCTGAAACATAAAAAGAGAGAGCTCCAACCAGGATGAGCGTCCTTCCTTCAACCTGGAAGGAAGATTTCCAGAACACTGCCAACGCCCCAATTGCCATGAACGTAATTACCATGATGTAGAGCAACACGGGGATCAGCATGGCCTTTAAATGAGGACGAAGCCAGAGAAAGATAAGGGCGCTTATGACGACGATGATAAACAACCCCGGTGAAAACCAATAGGAAACTGAGACGAGGGTTGAAAAGCTGAAGATGTAGAGAACATGCCCAAGTAAAAAAGCGACCAGCCCTACCATAAACGCTTTTTTCTGCGGAAGAGCCAGACACACATCCCCCACGAGACAAAACACCAGACCGATCAAGAGATAATGGAAATAAACCGGAACCGGGCGAGGCTGGAACAGCGCGGTGATGACAAAGAGCAACGAAAGAATGGACTTCGTGATCAATAGAGGCTGTCTGTTCTTCTTTTTCTCATAATAAAGCACCCCAAACAGTAAAATGGTCCCTAAAAGGATGATCAAACCATTCATCATGCTCCATCCCCCGCAAACGACTTTATATAAGAGGAGTCTATAAAACCTGTATTGAGGAGTCAATAGGCAACGGGACAGGCAGGCAAGAAGAGCACGGCATAATTTTAAAATCTCCCTCCATCCCCCTTTTGTCAAACTTAACATGTCCCATAAGTTGGGGGGCTGGACACAAGTAGGGATCGTACAATTAGTGTGATTGAGGCTTAGGATACCCCACCCCCACCCTCCCCCTGAAGAGACTGTGTCGTAATTCCGTTCATGGTTCGAGAGCCTCACCACGAACGGAATACGATATGTTAAAAATCAATTAGTTAGCCGTTCGCCCTGAGCTTGTCGAAGGGCAAATTACTAATTACGACACAGTCTCGAAGGGGAGGGAAATCTTTATGGTCCTCCTTGAAGGAGGAGGTGAGGAGGGGGATGGGGTGTCGATCGGAGTGCCCCTTGTGTCCAGCGACTAAATTTATGGGTAAAGATGAGTTTGTCAAAGGGGGATAAAAAGAGCTATAAATGAAGGGTTACATGAAAACCTATTTAACTCTTGCAAAATTCATCCGTTCTATATATAAGAGAATTAGTCCTGTTTAAAGGCTTTCCAAAAAAAGAATATGGAGGGAGAAGAGGCTGATGGCGACCCCCCTTGAAAACTGGGTTGAAGAACAAGCGATGTTGACGGAACCGAAGCGCATCTGGTGGTGCGATGGCTCTGAAGAGGAGGCCCACCGGATTATCGAAATCGGAATGAATGAAGAAAAAATCGGAAACCACCCCATCTTTCACAAACTGAATCAAACCGCTTATCCCTTTGGTTATCTTCATCGGAGCCACCCGACCGACGTTGCCCGGACAGAGCATCTCACCTATGTGTGCCATTCTGAGGGGACCCTTGCCGGGCCCAACAATAACTGGATGGACCCCGGAGAAGCCAAAGAGCTCCTCACCGGATTGACCAAAGGCTGCATGAAGGGGCGGACAATGTATGTCCTTCCCTATATGATGGGCCATCCTGATTCTCCTTATGCCAAGGCCTGTGTCCAGCTTACGGATGTCTCCTACGTTGCCATCAGTATGAGAATCATGACCCGCATGGGGAAGAAGGTCACTGAAAAGATAGGAAAAAGGGAGGATTTTTTTAAAGGGCTCCATTCGGTGGGAGAATTTGACCCAAACCGCCGTTTCATCATGCATTTTCCGGGGGAACACTTCGTCTGGAGCATCGGGTCAGGCTATGGAGGGAATGCCCTTTTAGGGAAGAAATGTTTCTCCCTTAGGATCGCCTCCTGGCAGGGATTGAAGGAGGGGTGGCTTGCGGAACATATGGTCATTATCGGAATTGAAGACCCCGATGGGAACATCACCTATCTGGCGGCGGCCATGCCCTCGGCCTGTGGAAAGACGAATCTGGCCATGCTGGAATCCACCCTTCCCGGCTACAAGGTCTGGACTCTGGGAGACGATATAGCTTGGTTGAACGTCGGGCCGGATGGCCGTCTCTGGGCCATCAATCCAGAGATTGGCCTTTTCGGTGTGGCTCCGGGAACCTCGATGAAGACCAATCCGAACATGATGAGGACGTTGAAAGCAGGGAAATTCTTTCCCGTTCTTTTTACCAATGCGGCTTTAAATCTTGATACGAATGAACCCTGGTGGGAAGGGATGGAAGGTGAAGTTCCTGGAAACCTTTCCGACTGGCAGGGCAATCCCTGGGAGAATTCGAATGGAAACAAAGCGGCCCATCCGAATTCACGTTTCACGGTCTCCATTGAACATGTTTCCACCCTCTCGAAAGAATTTAAAAACCCGAAGGGAGTGCCCATTTCAGCCATCCTGATCGGAGGACGAAGGAGTCAACTGATTCCTCTGGTGGTGGAGGGATTCAACTGGCAGCACGGGGTCTTCATCGGAGCAAGCAACGGTTCCGAGACAACGGCGGCCGCCCTCCATAAGATAGGGGTGTTAAGAAGAGACCCCATGGCCATGCTTCCTTTCTGCGGATACAATATGGGTCATTATTTCGGGCACTGGCTCAATATGGGGGAAAAACTGGCCAGCCCGCCGAGAATTTTTTCCGTCAATTGGTTCAGGATGGATGAGAACGGCGAGTTTATTTGGCCTGGCTTCGGTGAGAATATCCGGGCATTGAAATGGATCGTGGACAGAGTCCATGGCCGGGTGGGAGCGAGAGAGACGCCTGTTGGCCTTGTCCCTCACTTAAAGGATCTGGAACTGGACGGGATGAACCTTTCTGAAGAGAGGCTTGAGAAACTGTTTGAAATTCATCCGAGGGCCTGGGATGATGAGGTGTTAGGAATCGAAAAGTTTTTCGAACAATTCGGTCAGACCATGCCTGAAATGATGTGGGGAGCGTTGCGTACCCTGAAGGCCAACCTGTAAAGATCAACCTCTGGCGACTTTGAGGCGGGTGATGGCACGGAGGAGCGCAGTCCTTGCGCGGTCAATATCAACATCCTGACCCTTTTCAGCCAACCTTTTCTCTGCTCTCTGTTTGGCAGCTTCAGCCCGTTTGACATCGATATCTTCGGGACGCTCAGCCGTCTCTGCGAGCAGAATTACCTTTTTCCCATCCGTCATCAGAAAACCGCCGCTTGTCGCAAGGGTAAAAGTCTCACCATTCGGTTTGGTGATCTTGGCTGTTCCGATCTGAAGGCTCGATACAAATGGAGTGTGGCCGGCAAGGATGCCGAAATAGCCGACCGTGCCCGGTGCAACCACGGATTCGATCGGCTCACTGAAGACCACCTTCTTTAAAGTTACGACATCAAGGATAAGGGATTGGGTTTCCATCTTAATAATTTATCTATAAATCCGAAATTCGAATATCGAAATCCGAAACAAATTCCAAATTCGAATAACCAAATTTCAAAACACCCTCACCCCTATGAGACTGTGTCACAATGGGGAGGGCATGAGGGTTGATTAAGTCAAACTTGATCTAATCACGATATAAAACGTTCTTTGAAAACTGAATAGAGATAGACGGTCGTAGCAGCCCCACTGACAAAGCTTTTTCTCTTCTTTTTCACCCAACACGGCTGCATGTTCGGGATATTATCCCAAGACGGGGGCTCTAAGAGTCATCAGTTTTTCGATTAACCCCGATACGCCAAGAATCGTGATCATCCGAGCCAGGTTGAAGCACGTGGCAAGCAAGGAGGT